>CAZFBN010000017.1:0-55330 GCA_964517145.1 uncultured Saprospiraceae bacterium | reverse complement strand
AAATAGTGATTAAAAGCAGTACCTTTTTCATGGCGGTTATTTTTAGTTTTTTTAATTTTTGGTTTTACAAATCGTTCGTAAAACCTTACGCCACAAAAGTGCGCTGCCCGTCTCCTTTTCATTCGGATAATACTGCCAAGCTACCGCACATTTCTGTCATACGCTCGGACAAATCTTGCATAGGTGGTAATAGTATTGTGTTTACAGGTATTCCTACTCTATTTTTAATAAATATCTTTGCTAAAACAGCGCTATTTTTATAAAAATGGTATTTTGAATCGGACTTAACAGATTTTCAGAATTTACTGGATAAAATGCTTTTTTGAAACTGTCTTGTAATTCAAAAGCATCTAAAATCAATAGTATGAAATACAAATTGTTACTCTTGGCTCTTTTTTTTGCGAATGTAATAATTGCTCAATCTCCTCTTTTTCAAGAACTTAAATACCGAAGCGTCGGTCCTTTACGCGGCGGACGCGCTACGACCGTAGCGGGTGTCCCTTCGCAGTCGGGTACTTTTTACATGGGCGCAACGGGTGGAGGTGTCTGGAAATCAACGGATTATGGCGTGGCTTGGACCAATGTTTCCGATGGATTCTTTGCGTCGCCTTCCATTGGCGCGATTCGTGTGGCGGATTCCAATCCAAATATCGTTTATGTCGGCTCCGGTTCGGACGGCATTCGCAGCAATGTCATTCCCGGCAAGGGCGTGTATAAATCGACCGATGGCGGCAAAAAATGGACTTTTTTAGGATTGGAAAAAACGGCGCACATCGGCGCAGTGGAAATTCATCCAAGCAATCCTGATGTGGTTTTTGTCGCTGCGATTGGCAATGCGTTTGCACCAAATCCCGAGCGGGGCGTGTTCCGTACCAAAGATGGCGGTAAAAATTGGGAAAAAGTATTATATATTAATGATACCATTGGCGTGGCGGATTTAGAATTTGCACCCGATGATCCCAACACGATTTATGCGGCTGCCTGGCGCGTAGAGCGTAAACCCTGGACGATCATTAGCGGCGGCAAAGGTGCGGGCGGCATTTACAAGTCAACGGACGGCGGTAATACCTGGAAAAAAGTGGAAAAAGGATTGCCAACAGGATTAATCGGTAAAATTGACTTTGCAGTCGCCAAATCCAACCCGAATCGCTTGTGGGCATTGGTGGAAGCGCCGCAAGGGGAGGGGGGCGTGTTCCGCTCGGATGATCGGGGTGAAAGTTTTACATTGGTGAGTACGAAAAAAGAATTATTAGATCGTCCGTTTTATTATTGTAATATTGATGCCAATCCATTAAATGCCGATGTAATTTATGTAAGTTCTACCAGCTTTTGGAAATCAACGGATGGCGGTAAAAACTGGCGCTCCATGCGCGTTCCGCACGGCGATACGCATGATTTGTGGATCAATCCAAATGATACCCTTATTATGGTGGAATGTAATGATGGCGGCGCAAATGTAAGTACAAATGGTGGTCGCACCTGGTCAACTCAATTTAACCAGCCCACTGCCGAATTATATCAGGTGGAAGTGGACGATCAATTCCCGTATTGGTTGTATGCAGGTCAGCAAGATAATTATACCACTATTTCCGTTCCAAGCCTTCCTCCACGCACGGCTCAAGCGGGCGCAAATGCTTATATCATGGATACGGGTGGTTGTGAGACGGGTCCCGCTGTGCCCAAACCGGGCAATCCCAATATTGTTTACTCGAATTGTAAAGGAAATTTTGGCGTATATAATAAATTGACCGGGCAGGAAATGAATTATTATGTGGGCGCTGCAAATTTATACGGGCATCATCCGAAAGATTTGACTTTCCGGTTCCAGCGGGTCGCGCCGATTCATGTGTCTCCGCACAATCCAGATGTCGTATATCATTGTTCACAATATGTGCATAAAACGACGGATGATGGTAAAACTTGGGAGATTATTTCACCGGATTTAACGGGTTATTCACCAAATGGGCAAGGACAAGTCATATCTGGCTTTCCTATTACACGCGATATTACAGGGGAAGAATATTATAGCACGATTTATGAAATAAATGAGTCCAAAATTCAGGAAGGTTTAATTTGGGTGGGTGCGAATGACGGTCCGATTCATGTCACGAAAAATGGCGGTAAAACCTGGGAAAACGTAACGCCGAAAGACCTTCCAGGCGGTGGTCGCGTGGATGGCATCGATCCTTCACCGCACAAACCAGGCAAGGCGTATGCTGCCATTTTGCGCTATCAATTGGGCGATTCGCAACCTTATATTTATAAAACGGAAGATTATGGTAAATCCTGGACACGTATAACCAACGGAATTCCAAATGATTATCCTGTTCGGATGGTGCGGGAAGACCCAGATCGGGAAGGATTATTATATGCCGGAACGGAATTTGGCATGTTTATTTCATTTGATGATGGTAAAAATTGGCAGCCGTTTCAACTCAACTTACCCGTCACGCCGATTACCGATATTAAAGTTTATCGCAAAGATTTAGTATTGTCCACAATGGGGCGCGGTTTCTGGATTTTAGATAATCTCACACCATTACACGAACTAAATAACAACCAAAATACGACTGCGTTGGCGGTGTCGGAGGAGGCGTATCGCCTGCGTTATCGCGGAAACAGCCCCGATGAAGTGCCGCATTATCCTGCGCCGGGTGTAACAATTGATTATTATTTAGCAAAAGATGTAATGAATGAAATAAAATTGGATATTTTGGACGGTGGCGGTAAAGTCATTCGCAGTTTTTCCGGTGGCAAAGGTGCAGGAAATGCAAGTGGCGAGCGCGATATGCAGACGAATTTTGTCAGCAGCGGTTCGGGTTTGAGTTTAAATAATAAAGCAGGTTTACATCGGGTAAATTGGGACTTGCGGCATGAAGGTGCCTGGGATGCGCAGCGTCCGGGCTTCGGCGGTCCGACGGCAGCGCCAGGCATGTACGAAATTCGCCTCACGGTTGACGGACAATCTTACTCAGATAATTTTTTCCTGCGTATGGATCCGCGCTTGCAGGAGTCGGGTGTGAAGTTAGAAGATTTGCGGATGCAGGAGGAATTGACCTTGCAGGTACGCGATTTGTTATCAGATGCTAAAAAAGTAAGTGATGCGGTGGAAAAACACAAAGCCAAACTGGAAGAGCAAATTAAAAATAGTAAAAAAACGAAAGATGTAGAAAAAGCGAAGCAGGAATTAGCGCAGATCAATAAGTTATACAATGAGTTAGAAATGGAAGAAGGTCGTTATATGATGCCTAAATTATTAAATCAGATTCAATATTTGAATAGCATGATTAATCAGGCAGACCAGCGACCGGGCAAAGATGCGTTTGATCAATATCAAAATCTGGTCAAACAACTAAATGTTATTAAAGATCAGTGGAATAAGCTGAATACCAAAGCATAATGTTTTTTTCACCACTAAGCGCGTAGAACGTGCTTGGTGGTGAAAATCATTGTTACACTTGCTATTTATCATTGTAATAATCGCTTTATTTACTTATCATTCCAGGTGAATAAAAAGCGACTTATGAGCGATGATATTCGAACGTTATTACAGACACAATATCCAAGGCTGGAATTAGAATTGCTGGAATGCCTGGATTCGTATGAACAGGAACCTAAAAAGCGCCTTGTCCACCAAATGCGGGTCAATCTCAAAAAACAATTGGCTTTTTTGGCATTAACAAAGCAAGTGATTCAAAATGAAGCAGTTGTGAAGCACATGGAAGTCATTCGAGCTTTTCAAAAGCGATTGGGGAAAGTGCGGAATTGCCGGGTGCAGCGCGATAAAGCGGAGCAAATCGAAGCGGATTTAGGGCTTGATTCTGATATTTCACATTTTTTAAAAGAGAAAGAAGCTGATTATCAGTCAGATTGGATAAATATTAATGAAAAAGCAAGTTTGAGTGAAGCCATGTCGGGCGTTCGTACCTTGGTAACGGAAGATTTAGAAAAAACGGATCTGGATGCTCTGGAAGCAATGGTTTTAGGAGAATTTCGTCATATCTTGTTTGAAATCAAATGTTTAAGCAATATTGCCAGTTTTAATGCTGATGCCTTTCATGAGCTACGCACCTTTTTGAAACGACTCGTGTATTGGTGGAATTTTTTACAAGCTTATTTTGCCGAATTGCCCATCGACGCAGCCTTTTGGGATTTGGTGAAGCAATTGGAACAAGCCCTCGGTGAGTGGCACGATTATAAATCCTTGCTAAAAAAAGTGGATGCCAAGAAACACGAAGCGTTTGCTTTTGTGGCAAAAGACTATTTGGAGGATTACAGCGTGAAAGCGCGGTCGCTGCTGCCTTTGCTGGATGAATTAATACCTGCCATTGAACCGCTTTTCTTGACAAAAAATGCTGCACCCACTTCGTAAGAATTTAGCGAAAATTCGCTTGTCGAAATCCGCATTTTGTTGTAACTTGCGTCAATTTTACAGAATCAAAGATTTTAGATTTTAAAAATACCAAATAAATGATCTAAAATCTATCGTCTAAAGTCTAATGTCTGAATAAAATGGAAACCTACGGCTACGTTTTAAATTTTGCAATGCCCGTTTTTATTGGTTTGTTCTTTTTTGAAAAATTTATGGCTTGGCGCATGGATCGCAAGGTGATTCGCGGCATGGACAGCGTGTCGAGCCTGAGTTCCGGTATCACCAATGTAACAAAAGACGTGCTTGGATTGGGCATTGGTATCATAACTTATGGCTGGTTGGTAAATAAAGTGGCACTAATTCATATTGAGAATACTATTCTAGTATATATCATTGGTTTTATTGCAGTTGATTTTCAAGGCTATTGGGTACACCGCTGGAGTCATGAAATTAATTTTTTATGGAATCGGCATGTGATACATCATAGTAGTGAAGAATTTAATTTATCCTGCGCACTGCGTCAGTCGGTTTCGAGTTTTATTAATTATTTTACGATATTATTATTGCCCGCAGCGCTGCTGGGTGTGCCTACGGAAGTGATTGCAGTGATTGGTCCCTTACATTTATTTTTACAATACTGGTATCATACGCAGCTTATTGATAAAATGGGATTTTTAGAGCATATCATTGTCACGCCTTCGCATCACCGTGTACATCATGCAATGAATGCCGAATATTTAGATAAAAATCATGGGCAGATTTTTATTATATGGGATAAATTATTTGGTACTTATCAAGAAGAATTGCCCGATGTAAAGCCTGTGTACGGCGTTACCCGACCTGCACGCACTTGGAACCCTATCACAATCAACTTCCAACATATTTGGATTTTAATCAAAGATGCCTGGCGCACCCGCAGTTGGTGGGACAAAGTGCGCATTTGGTTCATGCCTACCGGCTGGCGTCCTGCGGATGTAAAAGATAAATATCAAGTAAATAGCATCAAAGATGTGCATCATTTTGAAAAATATGATACGCCTCACTCAAAGGCTTTCCTGGCGTGGTCGTGGGTGCAGATGTTTTTTACTTATTTTTTATTGGTTTATTTCTTTACTTACATCGGCAAAATCGGCGCACCGAATATCTTTATTTACGGCGCTTTTGTGTTTTTGACTGTTTTTGCCTACACCGAATTGATGGATCGCAAAAAATACGCCATGTATTTGGAAATCATTAAATCCATTATAGGATTAGGATTGATTTATTACATGGGTGATTGGTTTGGTGCGAGCGAGTCGCTAGTGCCCTGGTTTACGTGGTTTGTAGCGGGGTATCAAATTGTTTCGGCAGTTGTAGTCACGTTGTTTGTAATATTTGAAATCAGTAAAGATCAAAAAGAGAAGCAGGTGGAGATGGTAGTGGCTTAGGACGTCAAATCACAAAGTAAATCTGCCGAATTTAAATGGAAGTGATTCAAATTCGGCAGTTTTATGATTTTAAAACGCTACCCTCAACCCCGATTGCAGCAACAACCCCGCGCCCATCGTTGGCTGCCCGGCTACGCGGTCGGCTGTGCCATCTGCGCCGCCACCGCCCATCTCCAGGAACAGGGACGACCCCTGCGCCTGCTCGGCAAAAAATTCAAAACCAAACAAACCGTAGCCGCCCCAAAAGCTGCTTTTGGAAGCTAATTCACTGCCGGGTAGCACGACCATCACGCCGCCAGCCCCGTAAACCCTGATTTTTTCCGCTACCATCCAGCCGCCCATCGTGCCGAGGCGCAGCGCCTGGTAGGGCGTGGCTTCGAGACTGCCTTCGCGCTCAATCTCCCGCCAATGATTGGTTGCAGCCAGTTGGAGGGTGATTTGGCGTTTGATAATGGGCAGATTTAATTGAACGCCAAGACCAAAATCATTTTGTAGTTGCGCAATTTGAAATCCGACGCGGAAACGTTCTTGCGCGGCTAAATGATTTACATTGCAAATCATAAGAATGAGTAAAAAGGTGATAATAGGGATCGTTTTCATGATTGAAATGGATTTAAAGTTAAATAAACATTCACTAATTTTTTTAACACGATGGGCACAAAGGTTACACAAAGTGCACTAAAACTAGCATTTGTGAACCTTGTGCAAAATCATTGTGCACTTTGTGTTTAAATTCTTTTTTATAGATCTTAAATTTTTTTAGATATGTAAATATGTTGTTGCTTCATGTAGCGCTGATTCAAGAGCCATATTGCAAAAAATGCCAACACCCCAAAACCAATGGCTACGCCGATAACCTGCGCCTGGGTGAGAAACGCAGGAAGCACCCGCACTGTGAGTTCGGCAAAACCCGCTGCCCATACGCCGAGCGCCGCGCTGTTCATGCCGGTTATGTGCCGCGTGAGCCAGTTTGGTGATTTGCGGCGGATAGCTGCCCACATGCCGGAGCTTAACGAAAAGAAAGAAAGTATTATAAAAACGTGTAAAAAATTCACTGTTTCGGTCAAATTATACATAAATGCAGCGGTAACATTTACTAATAATAATGATACGGCAAATACATAGCCCATGCGTTTGTGAATTCGAGTTCCCTTCGGCGCGAAGAGCACAATAGCTGCGGTAAACAATGCTATAATAGCTGTAATAAGGTGTAAATAGGAAGTTAAAGCTGTTGATAACATAATTTTGAATTTTTAAACTAGTTTATAAAATAAACTACTTGGGTAAAAAAATTTAATCTCGCTGGATGTATTGTTTTAATATTTCCACATATTTTTCAAAAGCCGCTACCCCTTCGGGCGTAATGCTGCATAAGGTGAGTGGGAAATTATTTTTATACGTTTTTTCAATTTTGATATAGCCTGCATCCGCCAGTTTCTTGAGTTGCACGCTGAGATTGCCCGCCGTAGCGCCGGTTTTTTCTTTCAAAAACACGAATTCTGCCTCCTCCACGCCGATGAGCAACGACATGACCGCCAGCCGAAGTTGCGAGTGCAGCAAGGGATCGAGATCATCAAACATGGGCGTTGCGGGTTTGGTGCAAAAGTAAATGTCCGGGAATCAGGTAGCCGAGCAGCACCGCCAGCGCCAGCCAGAGCAGTTGCTGGTCGTTGGAAAAGAAAAACGCCGCCACGCCGCAGCCCCAAATGCTGAGCGCCCCGATTTGATAAGGTACAAATTTGCTGAGCGCCCCCTGCATCCACATTGTAATGCCGTACAACAGCATGACCAGCGGCAGAAAGCTATTTTCCACCGGAGAAACCGCAAAAAATAACAGCAAAAAAGTGATGCCAAACCCCAGCCACAATTGCCGGATCAAGCCGTCCACGTAAGTTTTGACGCGCTGGGTAGCTTTGAATTGGCGATTCAGCAAAACCGAAGCGACCACGCCGACCAATGTCAACAGCCATACCAGTGCCGCCGTGTTATTAGACACCTGCTGTTGCAACAAAATCCAATGCAATATTGCCACCACGAAAACCAGGTAGCCCCAGAGCAAAGTGAATAAACTGTCGATTCGGCGCGGCTTTTGCTTCACCTGAGCGATCATTTGGTCAATGATGCGCAGGCTTTCTTCTCGGCTAAATTCGGGTTCCATTCCTCAATCAAGTTTATATTGTAAACTACTTTACGCAAGCAAAGTTCGGATATTTTTTGAATTTTAAAAAATAAATATTTGATTTGTGTCAAAACAACACAATCATGTGGCACCGCAGACAATTTATCAAAAACCTTGGCTTAATGGCTTTTGCTACTAGCCCTTTTTCCCAACTGCTTATGCAAGACTTACTCAAAAAGAAAAAAATGCTGGGCGTTCAGTTATTTACCATCCCCAAAATGGTGGGTGAAGACTTGAAAGGTTCCCTCCAACTCCTGAGCGAAATCGGCTACCGCGAGGTGGAATTTTTTGGTCCTTACTCGTTTTCAGCGCAAGAAACCATCGAAGGTTGGAAGCCCCTGGCGAGCCAGCTTGGTATGCAGCGCAACGCATTCTGGGGATATGATATTAAAGAAGTTGGCACGATGCTAAAGGATTTTGGTTTGAAAACGCCGTCCATTCACCTGGATTTATTCACTTTACGTAAAAATTTGAAGCAAACCTGCGAAACCGTAGCGCCGCTGGGCGTAAAATACATCGTATTACCGGCAATTGGTGACATCAATGATCGCAAAACCTTGGATCATTATAAAAAACTGGCGGAAGAGTTTAATAACTATGGTAAAACGATGGCGGCTTATGATATGGCATTTGTGTATCACAATCATGGCTATGAGCACGCGCCCAAGGATGGTGTGATTCCGATGGATTATTTACTGAAAAATACGGATGCGAAAAATGTAAAATTTGAACTCGATATTTTTTGGATGAGCGCGGCAGGCGGCGACCCGATTCAGTATTTAAATAACTTTCCGGAACGTTATAAATTATTACACATCAAAGACGCCAGCGAAAAAGTGCGCTTCAGCGGCGACGGCGGCACGCCCGATCAGTGGATTCCACTTTTTCCTAAAATGGCGGACCCCGGCACGGGCGTATTTGATATAGCGGGCATTCTAAAAGCAGCCAACAAAGCGGGCGTGGAGCATTTCTACCTCGAGCGCGACCTCACGCCGACGCCCGAAGCTACTCTGCGCAATTCGTTTGTGAATTTGAAGAAAATGGGTTGAGTAAAATGGGACACTGATGATGAAGATAGCACTGATTTATTAGGATAGAAAACTTCTCCATTAGCAATCATGTCATTCTGAAATACTCGGTGTGGCGGCTGCCTGGCGAATCCAGCGGAGCAATTGGATTCGCCTAGCCTTTTTTGGTTACTTTTTTTGGCAATGAAAAAAAGTAACAAACCTCGAAATTATTGCACTTACAATAAGCAATAAACCTAAATACCAAAAGCAACACCCATTACAGCGGCGGCTAAAGCACGCCGGTACGCAATGCTGCCAACTCCCCATCCCGCCGATGATACCCCGTTTCCTTAATCAACGCCGCCGCCCGCTCCACAAAATCCCGATACTTCGCCTCCATTTCTTCCTTTGATAAGGTTAAAGTCTCCCCATTTTCAGTTAGTCGATAGTCCTCAATCGATAGTCCATTCACCTCTACTGACTTTCGATTATCAGCCTGCTGGCTACTGGACTGTCGACTACCCAACTGTTGACTCATTACTCTTGCAGCTTCCAAATAATAATCCACCAAAAACAACCGCATCCCCCCATACCGCGCGATCTCCAGCACCTCCTCCAAATCCTCCCAGGCGAGGGCATACTGCCCCTGCACCCGATACAGCGCAGCGTGGGCGAGTAAGCCAAGTGGTAAATAATGCTGCTGACCAGCCTTGCGCAAACCATCCACCGCCTGCTGGAGGTAGTGCGCCGCTTCGCGGAAATCGGGAGCGGCGGCTTGCAGCGCTTGCTGGAAATGGGCTTTGGCGAGGGAGAGGAGGTCGAGGGCAAAATCGAGTAACCAGTTATTTTCTTTTGCAATTTCAATTGAATAGGTAGTACGCTCCAAGACCTCCGGCACCTGCCCGGTTTCGAGTAAAAGCTCGCAGTATTGAAAGCCTGCTGTTGAATACAAATATTCGTAGCCTGACTTTTCCTTTAACAATTGCTCTGCTTCTTTAAAATAATAATCTGCTTTTTCATTATTGCCATTTTGGAAATAAGCATTTGCTAAATAAGTCCGTTTTCCCCAAATTTCAAAATCAACCCCCGAACGATCCGCATAGTTCACACTTTGCTGCCCGTACTCGATGGCGGCAGGGATTTGCCCGATGGTCAGCAGGAGTTCGCTGAGGTTGGAGGCAACAGCGGCTGCACCTTTGTAATTTTCTCTGTTTTTTTCTATTTCCAAACTTACTTTCATCGGCTGTGCCGCTTCCGCCAGTCTGCCCACCGCTCGAAGATCAAAGCCTGCCCAGCTTAAAACGACGGCTTTATCTGCCTCAGTTAAGTCTGCTGGTTTATCCCAAACCGATTCAAAAAAATGCGCTAAACAAGCTAAATCCGCTCCGAATGCACCTAATTTGTGAAAACTATATTGTTCATTTTCTCTTCTAATTCTTTTCCAAAACACATCATATACTGCTTCATTGTATAATCCAGCCAAACACCCGTGCCGCACCGCGAGGAAGAGCGGCTCCATTTCCTCCAGGGTATCGGGCAGTTCTTTTTTGGGCAGGTTTTTGTAGTACTCGTACAGTCGGCTGTGGGCAGCCATCCAGGCATCGGGGTATTGGTGTTTTATTTGCTCTCCGAAGTGTTCGCGCACCAGCGGGTGGCAGTCGAGGGCGTCGGTATCTTTATTCAGCAGCTTGGCGTCGCGCAGGTGTTTCAGGGTGAGTTGCCATTGGGCGTGGGAGAGGTTTTGTACTTGGTCGGTCAGTCCGGGTATAGCGGGTTCCGCTTTTAGCAGCTCTATCACTTCCATCCCCACCGGTCGGTCGAACAAGCCCAGCAGGTACAGCACTTCCAGTTCCGGCTTGCTGTTGAACCATGCTTCGTAGCAAGCCATCACGCGGCGGGCGTGTCCGCCCTGGCTTTCCTCGGCAAAGAGGGCAGGGATGCGGTCGCGTTGGCGCAGGTCGCCGTTGTGTACCGTACTCAGGTAGCTGCCGAGCAGGTTGAGCGCCAGCGCGTGTCCTTTGAGTTCCTGCACCGTGTTTTCAAAATCGTCCTTCGTACCTCGCAGTTCAAAAAATTTCAAGAGTTGTATTCCGGCAGGTACGCTCAGTTGCTCCAGCTCGTGTACGGGGGTAAAGCGGCTTTTGGTGGCTTTGAGTTCTTCCACCTCCACGCGGGTGCTGAGCACGCACAAGCCGTTCATGTTGCGCGACAGCCCGCGCAGCAGAGCTTGCATCGCCTGGTCTTTGAGCTTGCCGTGCATCGGTCCGGGCGGGTATTGCAGCGGCTCCAAGCCATCGAGCACCAGCAGGGTGGGCTCCTGCGCGATGAGCTGCGCGAGGTAGCGCCCTTTCTCGAAGGGGCTGGCGGTGGGGGAGATAGGGGAAATATTGCTAACAGCACTCTGAGTGCTGTTAGCAATATTTCCACCAAACCACTGAATGGCATCATTGATAAACCCATCGGCAGAAGCCTGCCCGTCTTCGCGCGTGCCCTGCGAGTAAAACGACCAGCCATACACGCGCACCGCACCGCGGAAGTTGGCGGCATCCATGCGGTTGAGCCATTCGTTGACGAGCGCGGTTTTGCCCACGCCCCCGAAAGCGACGAAGCTGAGGATGCGGGTGTTTTGATCTTCCCAAGCGGTGTCGAGCAATTCGAGTTCTTTTTCTCTGCCGAATAGGGGCGTGGAGGAAATGGGCAGGCGGCTGAGTTCTATGTTTTTGGCAAAAGGGCGAATGTATTTAGGGGTTGAAGATTCAAGGTTCAAGGGTTTAAGGGGGACAGCAGTTGGGGTAAGTTGTTTGATACACGCTAAAATTTCTTTGGTGAAGGCGACAATGGCAGATTCGGCGTCGTGCTCGCTCATGCCGGAAAGGGCTTTACCATCAATCGGGCGTGCCTGGATGCTGCCGAGCCATTTTACTTCCTCCCAAATACAGGGGCGCAGAATCAAAGGAAAAATTTTTAAACCCTCCGATACGCGTCTGTTTAGGAAAATTGGAATTTCTTCTTCTAAAATGAATTTGGAGGTCAAAAAATGAGCCGAAACCAGTAGGATGGCAATTTGACAATCTTGCAGGGAGGTTTCAATTTCCCTACGCCATTCATCACCGGCTTGAATCTTGCGGTCATTCCATTGTTCCAGCATTCCCTGGCGCTCCAACACTCCAAGATGCGTTACGACAATGTCTTTCCATTTTTCGTCTTTGTGGCTATAGCTAATAAAAACTTTGGTATTGCCAGGGGTCATGTCAGGTAAAATTTAGAACTCCCAATATACACCTTTTTCCTTATTCTTAAAATGATAAAACCCAATCAATCAAAGGCTTTAGAAGGTAAGACGCGTTGGAAGAAAAAGCAACAGGTGTACATTGGTTCTAAAAAGGGCGGTAATTTTGGCAGGATTGCCGGCAATGGCGACAAAAAGAGCGGCACTGCGGCGCAAATTATTGGCAATGGCGGCAAAAAGGGGGGCAATTTTGGGAAGATTGCCTCCATTTTTCACAAAAATGGAGGCAATCCTCGCTCTAGGAGCGGCAATGGGGACAAAAAAGGCGGCAATTTTGGGAAGCGTGCCGCCAATTTTGATAAAAAGGAGGGCAATATTGTAACCTATGCCGCCACCTTTTTCTAGGTGATTTTAATTTTTAGCAGTGCCAGCATTCAAAATGCGAATTTCCACGCGGCGGTTGGCGGCGTGCTCTTCTAACGTAGCAGGCTCAGGGTATTTTGGCTCCCAATTACCATATCCTTTATGACTTAATCTATTCTGTTCGATCCCATTGTTAATCAAATAATTATACACCATCTCTGCCCTTTGTTCAGAAAGAATATACAAGTCGTCTTCTTGAGAGACACGACCAAAATAGCCAATATCAACGTGTCCGGCTATTTCAATCACGAGTTTTTTATTGAGTTGAAGATAGCGCAATAAATGCTCCAGTTCGGGTTTAGATTCTTCGATCAATTCTGATTCATCAGGATAGAAAAGTAAATTGCGCAATGTAATGGCATCGCCTATTTTAATCGGGTTAGGTTCGATTTTAACCGGTTCTTTGCCAATTGATGCTTGCTTTACTTCAATAGGCGCCAAACTAAAGCCTTCTGCAAGTGGCTCTAACAATATGTCTTCTTTTTCGGGAACCTGTATTTCAAAATTGCCATTTCCATCTGTTGGAAGGGTCGTTCTCCCAAAAGAAGTTTCGACAATCACAAATCCAGAAATTGGAGCACCCGTTGCGGGATTTTTCAGTTGCCCTTTAAACATTTTAGTTTTTACATCGGCTGGAATTGCTTTCACAGGTGGGACATTCACTACTTTTGGAATAGGAGTGAGTAACAACTCAATGTAAGGCTGTGCGGGTTTGCTGGGTTTGAACATCGTATCTTTCGCAGCGGCGTAACCATCCGCAGCAGGCTTCAATTTGATAATGGCACTCACGGGCACGGCGGTTTTGAACTGCCCGCTGGTGTCGGTGGTCACGCTGGTCTGGGTAGCAGCGGTGCTGATGTCCACGGTTCCAGCAATGCCTTGTTTCGACACTGCATCAAGCAATTTACCGGTCAGCAGGGTCAATTTTATTTTTTTGTAAATGTCAATGGTGGCGCGGCGATTGCGCTGGCGACCGGCGTCCGTTTCATTGGAGGCAACCGGCTGGCTTTCACCAAATTCTTCAATGCGCATCACGCTATCGGGCACGCCGATGCTATGCAGCTTGGTTTTTACATTTTTGGCACGTTTTTGCGACAACTCACGGTTGTGCGCTGGCGAGCCTACATTGTCCGTATGAGCGGTGATGTAAATGGAATCGGCTTTGCGTTTGGTGTAAAGCGCGTACAATGCTGTCAAAATAGAGTCGGCATTGGCATTCAAGGTATCGGCAGCAAATTCAAAATAAATTTCGCGGGAATCTACGCGGATCAAGGAATCAAAAACCGGTTTTTGTGCAGCGAGCGAAAGTGTGAAAACACAGCAGCTGAAAAGTAGAAAGTGTTGTTTCATTTCGACTGAAGTTTAGGGTTTGTAAATGATAACTTTTTGAATTGTAAATATAAGTAGAAATGTGATATTATTACCTGGGATACCATAAATTAGGTATAAAAAATTAACTGTGAGCCTTCCAAGATTCATACAAAAGGCACTGAGAAAGCTTGGCGTGTCCGCATTTATTGATGAATTTAGCTGCGCTAAATCGGTTTTTATTTACCACCTTAGACACCTAAGGAAACCTTAGGTAATCTATAGTGGCTAAGGTGGTTTAAAAAAGCGGCGTGCTTTGAGCCGTTATTTGAAAAATCGGCTAAAAATAGGTTTATTGTTTGACGATCAATATGATACGATCCGTTTTCTCCATCATTCACGGTAAGTTAAAAAATACTCAGTTGTTTATTTTAAACCATTAAAAAAGTTTAACCTGTCTAGTGTAAATTTTTCTTTAAATTGTCTAACCTAGAAAACCCATATTCATTCACGTAAAACTCTATTCTAATGATCGGCAGAAGACTTCTTCTTTCCTTGCTTGCTATTTGGCTGGCAATGCACAACAGCCCGCTTTTGGCGCAAACATCTACACCGGCAAAATTTGTATTTGAACCTCGTTTTTACAACAAAATGGAATGGCGCAACATTGGTCCACTGCGTGGTGGTCGTTCGCTTGGCTGCACGGGAAGTCCGGGTCGTCCGAATGAATACTACTTTGGCGCTACGGGTGGCGGTTTGTGGAAAACAACGGACGGCGGTCAAAACTGGTTTGCGGTGACGGACGGTCAGGTGACCAGTTCTTCCGTAGGCGCGGTGGCGGTGGCAGAGACCAATCCCGACATAGTTTATATCGGCATGGGCGAGACGCAGCTGCGTGGCAGCATTACCCAGGGCGACGGTGTGTATAAATCGAGCGATGGCGGCAAAACCTGGCGGCATTTGGGTTTGAAAGAAACGCAGGCAGTTTCGCGCATTCGGGTTCACCCTACGAATCCTGACATTGTATATGTGGCGGCGCTTGGGCATCCTTATGGCGACAATGAAGAGCGCGGCGTTTTTCGCTCTACCGATGGGGGCAATACCTGGAAGAAGGTGCTGTATGTAAGCCCAAAAGCCGGCGCAGCTGATTTGATTATTGATCGCACCAATCCAAAAGTGATTTATGCTTCTACCTGGCAGGTATATCGAAAATCCTGGAAAATGTGGGGCGGCGGACCCGATTGTAAATTGTGGAAATCGGTGGACGGCGGTGATACCTGGATTGATTTGACTAAAAATCCGGGCATGCCCAAAGAGCCTATTGGCAAAATCGGCATCACGGTTTCTCCTGCAAATCCGAATCGCTTGTGGGCAATTGTAGAAGCCAATGAAGGCGGGGTGTATCGCTCCGATGATGGCGGCTGGACCTGGAAACGTACAAATGAAGAACGAAAATTGCGCCAACGCGCTTTTTATTATTCTAGAATTTATGCCGACCCTTGGGATGAAAATACGGTATATTGTTTAAATGTTGGTTTTTATAAATCTACAGATGGCGGCGTGAAGTTTGATAAAGAAATTCGCCCACCGCATGGTGATAATCACGATCTCTGGATTGATCCAAATAATCCGATGCGCATGATTAGCGCCAATGACGGTGGCGGCAACGTATCCTTGAATGGCGGAGAAACCTGGACGGAGCAGGATTTTTGCACAACGCAGTTTTATCATGTAATGACTACCAGCGATGTGCCGTATCATGTGGCGGGGGCACAGCAGGATAACTCCACGCTGGCGATGCCGAGCGACGGCTGGGAGCATATGCAGGCACGTGGACCGAATCATGGCTGGTGGTACGATGTGGGTGGTGGCGAAAGCGGCTGGATTACACAATCGCCGACTGATCCTGATGTTTTTTATGCAGGTAGCCAAGGCGCTTTGCTCACGCGCTACAACCGCAAAACCGGGCAAATCCGTGATATTCAGGTCTATCCGCGATTTTTTTCAGGAGAACCTGCAAGTGCGCTGCCTGAGCGCTGGCAGTGGACGTACCCGATTATGTTTTCTCCGGTTGATCCGAAAGTGATGTACACTTGTTCGCAGCATGTTTGGAAAACTACGGACGACGGGCAAAGTTGGGAAAAAATCAGTCCTGATCTGACATTAGCCGATCCTGAAACCCTGGGTCCTACAGGTGGCATTATTACCAATGATATGAATGGTCCTGAAATTTATGCAACGGTTTTTGCATTGGCGCCTTCTAACCATGATGTAAATGTAATATGGGCTGGATCAGATGATGGTAAAATGCACATCACACGCGATGGTGGTAAAAAATGGACAGACATTACCCCGAAAGACATGCCAAAATATGCGCGTATTGAAATCATTGACGAATCGCGTCACACGCCAGGCACGGCTTACGTTGCTGCCAATCGTTACCAAGTGGATGATCGCCAGCCATACGTTTGGCGTACAACAGATTATGGCAAAACCTGGACGAAAATTGTAAATGGCATAGCGGACGGGCACTTTGCGCGCGCTGTGCGGGAAGACCCGGTCAAAAAAGGTTTGCTTTTCCTGGCAACCGAGCATGGCGTGTATGTGTCGTTTAACAATGGTGACCTGTGGCAATCTTTGCAACTCAACCTACCCGATACGCCCGTGCGCGACTTGGTCGTCAAAGACAATGATGTCGTGCTTGGCACACATGGTCGCGGTTTTTGGATTCTGGACGACATCGGTCCGCTGCGTCAACTGACGCCTGAATTGGCGCAAAAAGACATCCTCTTTTTCCAGCCTGGCAATGCAATTCGGGAGGTTTATGATGCGGTTTTTCAATATTATATTAAAAATCAGGTGGATTCTTTAAAAATAGAAATTTTGGATGCACAAGGCACACTGGTTCAGGCGTTTACAGGTACAAAACCCGAAAGCAAACCCACAGCCGGACAACCTGCAATGCCAATAACAGCGGCTGGTTTAAATAATTTTAGCTGGAACTTGCGCTACCCCGGCGCAACCACCTTTGAAGGTATGATTATTTGGAGCGCGCGTCCGCAGAATGGTCCCAAAGCGCCTCCGGGCAAGTATCAGGTACGCTTTACCTCAGGCGGATACAGTCAAAGCTATCCGTTTGAAATTAAAATGGATCCTAATTTGAAAGGTGTCAGCGAAAAAGATTTGCAGGAACAATTTGATTTAGCAATGAAAATTCGTGACAAAGAAAGTGCTGCTAATGAGGCAGTTATCCGCATTCGCAATATTCGGAAGCAAGTAAATGAGCGCCTCAAAGAAGCCAATGATGCCACCCTCAGCGATCAGGCAAAAGCCATGCTTGAAAAATTGCGTGTGATCGAAGAGGATTTGTATCAAACCAAAAATCAGAGTGGGCAAGACCCCCTGAATTTTCCGATCAAATTGAACAACCGATTGTCCTCCTTGCGGCGCAGTCTGGAAACTGGCGATGCCAAACCTACCAGCGGTGCCTACAAGGTGTTTGATGAATTATCCAAAGAGTTGGATACACATTTAACAAAACTGAATGCGACGATCAGCGCGGATTTGCCCAAATTAAATCAGCAGTTATCTGCTAAAAATTTGAAGCCAATCGCTGACGGAAAGGCATAATATATCATAAAAGTCATCCGCTGATGTTACATCAGCGGATGACTCTTTTACTCAACGAATGGTGTAAGGGTAAGGATAAATGATTAAATCCCAGCTTTTTCCGCCATTTTTGGTGCGAAAGAGCCAGGGTCCGTAGCCACCGCCTAGCCAACCGGCAATGCTATAAATGATATTGCTAAATGTAACAATTTGTCCGCCACTTCTAAGTGCAGGATGTTGATAATCAACAAGTAAGGGGACAAGCTACTCTTATTGATAAAAAGTTTGGAAATCAGTATAAAAATCATCTGGCAACTACAAAAGCCACCAGATGAATATTATGTCAGATTTGAAATGAGAAAGGGTAAATTTGAAATTAAAGTATTACAATCAATATAAAAATGCCATTATCCGTTGAAAATAGATTATTTATTACTGACTGTATTCAAATGATACACCCGTGGCTTGAGCTCCGCCCCGAACGTAGGCGTAAAACCTTTAGGTGCCAGCCCATCTACGAGTATTTTGCCAAGTTTTTTAGCGGCATCTTCCGGATTTTTCAGGTTCATTGAAATTTGAGTATTGTAAGGTTCATCCAAAAACTTCGCATTGATTTTCATCGTTACGTTGCCGCCGGAAAGCACATCCAATTGACCCGAAAATTCTGCCGATCTCACATCTGCCACGCCGCCCAAGCCTTTATCCACAATCCATTTCGCCGCTTTGAGGATGCCGGTGCTGGCTTCATCAAAGGCTTTCACCACCTCGCCTGCCGCTTTCAAAATGCCATCGGCTATTTCGCGTCTGCTCCATTCTACGGCGTCTCTAAGTCCATCGAGTGTTTTTTGATAAGCTTCCAGAATTTTTATGCCACCATGATAAGCAATTTCGAGTCCTGCCACTTCGGCACAGGCATCCACGTTTGCATTTTCACATCGTTTAATAGCCCTGTCGAGATCATCTTTTAGCCCTTTTACTTCATTTTTTTTCTTTTCTACTTCCTTATTATGATTGTTAAAAGCATCATAAGCCGCTTGTGTTTCCTGGAGTTCTTTTCGGGCAAACGCAATCTGATCCAGCGCGTCTTTATAGCGTTTTTGAGAATCTTTAGTCGCATCATCAATAGCATTCGTTGCGCCATTATTCAAGTATTCAGTAAAATCATTACGCATGGCAGCACGCACATAAAAACCCTTTACGTCATTAAAATTGCCACCTTTAGCATCCAAATCTGCCTGAAATTTATCAAATATTTTACCTTGATTGTAAAAATAAACGCCTTCTTTATTTACTTCTACTTTCGTTTGATTGGACATGCCTAGCAATCCTACTTTCCCATCAATTAATAAAAATGGATTTTGTAATTGTGTAAAATTCTTATACGTCATATCAATTGCCATCCGCGCCGAATCAGCAGCATTATTACCTCGTAGTTCAAAAATGGTCAAATCACCTTCTTTTATTATAATAGGCGACACCGCCGCCACACCCGAATAACCCGCGTCGAAGCTGGTATTCACGTCCAGGCGAGCGCCCAAACCAACCAGATTCACCTTGCCCGCCACGCGGAAGCCCTGCGTGTAGGTGCGCCCAGCTAGCTCGGTCGTTTTAGGAATGATGGTCAATTCGGCATCTTGCACACCAAAATTGCGCAGTTGGGATGGTAATTTATTTACTTCTGTTTTGACCGGACCGCTTAGAAACGCATCAATGAATTGCTGCATTGCTATCTGATTCATTTTCAGGGAGATTAAGCTGTTCAGCGGATTTGCAGTATCAAAAGAACCCGCACCACTGCCCTGAAAGGGTCCGAGTTTTAGAGCGCCGCTCACGCCAAGTTTTGGTCTGGGAATGGGGGAGAGGATGTCTGCGCCAACGTCCAATCCAAGATTAGCAATCGTTACATTTTTGATACCAAATGGCTCATTCCAGGCGCTGCCCTCTTCCATAAAAATGACCAATCCAAAGGTGCCGGGCGCTGCCACTTCGCCCTTGCCGGTAAAATGGAGCCAATTGCCATCGAGCTTCACGCCCATGCTAAGTCCAGCCGCAAATGAAACATCAACAGGATTCAATTCTAAAAATGACTCATTGATTTTAAAATCATCTCCAAATTGTAACCCATTAAATTGCATCACCGCCTGTAAAATTGGCGTTGCAGCGATGGAAGGCGGCAGCGTAGTGCGCATCGTCACCCTGCCTTTGTTGCTCAAGCCAGGCAGATTGTCGGGTAGGTCAAATCCTGCCAGCATCGTCACGCCAGGTTTGACGGTTTGAGTGCCCAACGCCAAATCGCTCAGTAGATCGAGCTCGCGGTCAATTTTTTCATTGGAAACCGAATAAATAAGCGCTATGCCGTTCAAACCAATTTTGTCAATGGGGCGCAGTAGGCTGCTGATGTTGGAGAGGCGATTGTTGGTGTTTGGCGCTATACCCAGCAGAAAATCAGCGGGTTGTCTCGTTTGTTTTGCAAAAAAAGCCTCTACTTTCCAAAGATCAATTGCTCCTTTGAAGCGCAAAGAGCGGTCGCTGTTGAGTGCCAAACTCGCCTGCCGAATGGTAAAATTTTCCATCGTCGAAGGCATCGGGGGCATGGTTACATTCAAATAAGAAGCAATATTTCTTACTAAATCAGCCATTTTTAATTCATTCAAAACCCCTACAAAACTCCATTCTCTTTTCGTGTTGGCAGTTGCCGCCAGGTCAAAATTTAATACACCAAATTGAAATCTTCCCGCCAATTCCGCTGTCGCTGAGGTGTTGGGGGCATTGCCACCTGCGCGGGCAAGTCTGAACGTCATTTTTGGCTGTTCAATTTTAAAACCATTGTATTCCACCAAGGTATTGCGCGAAGTCATGCCCAGCACGGCTGTGAGCGCCAAACGGTTGCTTTCTTTTGGGTAAAATTGGAACTGCACTTCTGTCAAATCCAACTTATTTTGTAAAAACGAAGGATACCAGTCGCTCAGTGTTTGTCCACTCAATCGAATTTGCTTGGAGGTGCCTCCCGGAAAAGTCGTTGTAATTTCTATCAATTCATTGCCAAAAACCGCATGAACAAAGACATCGCGTACGCCAAAAACATAAGCCCTGCCGGAGACCGTCACTCCTTTGTTCGCATCATTTACTACCTCGAAATTCGCATCTTCTATGTCAATTTGATCGCCAACGGACGCCAGCAAGGATCGGAGTTGATTGAGCGCATTGTTTTTTACATGGTCAGGTCGTAGCATCGAAGTCGTGCGTGTAGCGTAGTTCCCCCAAAAGAGGGTGAGTAGGGAAAATGTGAGTGCAAATGAATAATAGGAACGGGGAATCATAATTAATAGCGTTTTGGTTTAAATATGAAATTTAAAATGTGAAATATGAAAATTGGAATTTTTAAAATGCTATTATTCAGAAGGTTGTGTAAGCTGGTGCTGGTGACAATGTGTAAAGAAGTATGCAAATATGATTTGTGATTATAACGAACGACGACACGTAAAAAATTGTACGGTTCCCGGAGTTTGAGTCATTTTTAGGAAAAAATTAATAAGATGGGCATTTTTTTAGTACAATTTTAACAAATACAAAAAAAATTAAATGTGCCACACTGCTGGGCGCGGCACATTTCAAACTACTGTTGCTATTTTTCCCTTGTAATTTTTAAGCCACCAGATGCAAAAAATCCGCCTTTTTCTGAGCGCTTGCGGAAGGCGCGGCGTGCTTGGTCTTTGCCCATTTCCAATTCATAAGCCTTCCAGCTTTGAAATCCATTTTCAATGGCAATTAATGCTTTCAACGCTGCATGATAATCATCAGGATTGCGAAAAGACAGCGATTCCCCAACCTCCAGCGCTGCCACTTTGCGGTGCAAGGTGCTTGAACTGTTCGCATCTTTTTCTTGTGACGCTACAAATTTTAAGTCCGCTTCGGTGTTTGCTGCTTCTTTTTCAGCCCAGCGATTTTTTGCAAACGCATAATTTCTCCGCACCGCTTTATCCGACGCATCGCCTTTCATGGCAGGGGCTGCCGTTTTGGGAGCATAAGTTTTAGAATACTCAATTTTAGCGCCAGCTACAATTGCCATTACATCCTTATCATATTTTCGCAGATCATATTGGTCATAAATGCGCAATAAATCGCCAATATTATATCCGCCATTATGATCTAATTGTAATCCTTCAAACCATTTTTCGGAATTAGAAGCATACTTAAAATATTGCATGTCTTCTTTTGGCGCGTCCGTTTTGGTGCTGCGCAAAAGTTGAATGACCTTCCGTAAGTTGCTCTCTGTCAATTGCTTACCTTTTTCAGCGCCCATAACCAACAGCGTTAAAGAAGCCCCAGCGGGTACGCCATTGCGCTTGTCTGTTGCACCTAAGACGGCAACATCGGCGAGTTGTTGAATGGTGCTGCGCATTTGATTAGAAGATTTTTTTGCACTTTTGGAGGCGGTAGCAGGCGTCACGATTGCCAATTGGCGATTGTTGTCGCGATTTTTGCTGCGACTCACCTCGGTCGGGCGCTCCAGTGGGCGCTCCGCGGCGGCATCATAATCATACACACCGGCTTCTGCAATTTGAGCTTGCTCCATCGTGCTATTGTCTCCAAAATTCATCGAGTGGTCACTTTTTCCGTACCAGGCAAAAAATAAATAACCGGCACCTAAAAATCCTACAATTGTAATAATGTCTTTCATAATTAATGATTTTAATGAAGTTATAATAATGTTTTTCAATAAATTACATAGAAATGGAATCAATCGAAGTGTAATAAGAGTTGTAATAACAACCTGCATTCGGATTGTTATTAAAAATTATTATCAGGCAGCGTCTAAAATTAGTTGATAATCAAATCGCCACAATTCGTATGTTTCTATAATGTAAGTCAATTTTTGCGCATATTTTTTACTCGTTGCATAACCGCTTTTTTTCAGTCCAATGCACCAGGCTGCGTAATAAGGTACATGATCTGTTCCAAACCAGGAACCCTCTACCTGGCACTGTTGTCCAATTTTGCTACTGTACTTGGCAATCATCCAATTGTAACGGCGTTCATGTAATAACAAAGAATGATGCCTAAAACTTTGAGCAGGTGTCTCATACACTTGGAAACGATCCCACACATTATCATCTGCAATTTGCAAACAATCATAAGCGAGTGAATGATGATAAAAATCATTATCATCAATGTAACCATCCGCTTTGAAATTCGGCTTTCTGTAACATTTAATTCCAAAATGATTACGTGCATTACGCGCGATGTAACTATCGCCGGCTCTGGTTTCCAGGATACCTTGTGCAAGCGTCACGCTGGCAGGAATATGGCTTTGCATCATTTCCGACAAAGCCAGGGGCGCATACTGTTCGATATAATTCAGAAAAAGCTGCTGGCGCGCTATTTGTTTTTGACCTAACTCTTTGGCTAATTTTGCTTCAATTTCCGTCCGATTCCAAGTCCAACTTGTATTTCTATGATTTAAATCTGCCGACTTATTTACTTCATTATTTAAAAAACGATGTACACCTCGCAGAAATGCTTCTGAACTAAGGTCCACTTCCGTCTGATATTTATCGGTGAGTTCCTTTATGATAGGAAGATCAAAATAAGGAGAAATGTCGGGCAGCTTACCATAGGTAAAAAGGTATGCACCAGGCAAAAAAAAGGCTAAACCATACAATAAGCCTTTTGCAAGCTGTTTCATGGAATTGTAAATTAGTGCCTCTCTCTTTAATCATTTTAAATGCCAGACATTATACTTTTAAATTTCGTTTAATGTCTTTTTAGTCGTCTTATTGTCTAGTTTTCAAAGGGTAAGATACAAATTTTCCAATTTACTGAAGGCAATTGATAAAAGAATTCTAAAACTATTCCAATAACAATTTATACCAAATTTGAGATGCAGAAAATGAGTATAATGAAAATTTTATAATTTCAAAAAAAATATTTATAAAAATTCAAAATCCAAAATTTAAAATCCAAAATCCAAAATCCAAAATCCAAAATCTAACTTTCCTTTTCAAAATAAATCTTATAATATTTTCTACCATCTGTTTCTACGCCTTGTTCAATCAATTGGCGGTCACCATGAATATAAATGTGAAAATTTTGATCTAATTTTAAAACACTTTTAAAAATGCGTGACTGCTGCTTGACAGCTTGCGGCGAAATGTCAAACTGATCTTCTACGTCAATGCGATGCTCTTCGCGGTAAGCCTCATCAAACATGCGAAATGCCTCAATCACCTCCTCCTCTTGCAAAACCGTTGCTTCAAATTCATTTTTATCAAAAGTATCATGTTCTTTGAAATAATTAACCGAACGATTTAATAAATCAATCTGATCTGCTTTTTTTACTGGAAAATCTTCCTCCATTTGCTTTGTAATATAATTTTTGGTGATGTTCATGAATTGCTTTGTGTAATGATATGAGTCATTTGCCGTTTGCAAATTCAAAAAACGATCTTTCCAATACTGCGCTTCCGAAGATTTATTCGCTTTGTCAACAATGCAGACCCGAAATCCTACTTCGCGATCGGTGTTAAATATTAAACAACCTTTATCCAATTTGTCAATATTAATACCTTCATCATAATTGAGTGAAAAACTCGTATCCGCTTGATTCAATTTTAAAAATGGTTGCTTGTTTTCCACTTTAAAAATGCCAAGCGCATCCACCACTTCATCGCCCAACACCAACTCTGAGAAATAAGCAATCAGCAGGTCCCCCGATTTGATTTGCGGATGCTCCGATGTCTCGTACAAATGCTCCGCCAATGCTGCGGAAACGCGCTGCAACGCCTCTGGATTGTCAAAAACCTGTGAAGCTCCCTGAAATACTGGATTCAAAGTGAAATCTTCGCCATGAGTCAGGTTAAAAAACTCTTTCGGATCGGCAAATGGCTGCAAAAAAAAGCGGAACAAGAGCTCGCGCAGCTCCGCATCAGAAAGGTCCATCACTTTTTCTGACAGGCGCAATTCTTCTGCATTGGTTTTATTGCCAACCTGATGGATCGCTAGTTGCTCTAACACACTATTTGAAAAATCCAGCATAATGGGTTGTGATTGTTTTACCGCAAAAATATCAAAAATAAGGAATGCACACAGTGCTTATTTCTACTTGTTTTAGAGAAACAAAAGCCCTTATTATTTTGCTTTTTTTCTGCGCTGCCATTCTTTTTCCACTAAATGAAATTCCCGATTGCCTTGCCCCGCTATCGCCGAGTTTTCCTGCGCCCTGCGGAACAGATAGGGAATTACCTCCTTCACCGAGCCGTATGGCACATATTTAATGGCATTAAATCCTGCCTTTGCCATATTATAGCTAATGTTATCGCTCATTCCATAAAGCTGACCGACGAATAAGTGCGGGTGATTGCGCGGAACATTTAATTCTTCCGTCAATTTTATTAACTCATAGCAACTTTCTTCATTGTGAGTGCCTGCTAATAAAGCAATTCGATCCAATCTTTGTACAATAAAGCGCAACCCATCATTGTACATTTTGTCTGTTGCTTCTTTGGTAGAGTTTATCGGATTTTTATAGCCCAATCTGATAGCACGTTCGGATTCTTTAACCAAGTATGCGCCTCTTACCTGTTTTACTCCAAAAAAATAGTTTTTTGCTACCGCTTTTTCATAACTTTCTTTTAGAATTTCCAAACCCGCTTTCCGATACATTTGAATGGTATTGTAAACAATGGCTTCCGTTTTATTATATCGTTCCATCATATCGTCTGCCAATTGATCAATAACGCCTTGTATCCAGGTCTCTTCGGCATCTATCAATATGCGTACCTTCATTTCTGCGCCACGTCGGCAAATTCTATTAACGCGTTCTTGCACTCGCTCAAATGCTGCCGTTTCTACATTAGTCAATGCCGTGCCTGTTTGCACCTTTTCTAACAATGTAAATTCTGCTAAGCCCGTCACTTTAAACACGGCAAAAGGAATATTGTGAGATGCTGCAAAATCAATGGTACGAATGGTTTCCTCAGTGGTGCGTTCGTATTCTTCTTCTATTTTTTTAGCCTCTACCGAATACGCAATGTAGGTATGAATGTTAGAACGGCGCAAGTTGTCCACCGTATGAGCGCATTGTTCAAGTGTTTCACCGCCTACAAACTGCTTGAAGATCGTATTGCGAATTATACGCTGCATCCAGCTCCAATGAATGGTATTTTTTATAAAATTCATACCAAATTGCAATAAAGCAGGATAATTCATCAATTTGAATAAATAATAAATACGACGTACGTCTTGATCATTTTTATCTGCAAAAGCGGTCTGCGTATTTTCAAAGGAAATTGTAGTGTGAAGTTGATTCATACAAAATAAAATTGCTTAGGTGTTAATAAGTGATCGTTGCTACTGCCAATACGTTTGTAAATATACAACATACCTGCAAACAATCCTTTTTTGCCGGGCACAATATCTTATTTCATTCTTTTTTTTCTTTTTAGTAACCTAGTTTTACTAAAAAATTTTCGCTTATTCTATAAATTAATATGCTCATTACGATTTACATTTTTACAATTATTAAAAACGTTTTTACATTTTCATATTTCCCTCTTATATTTTCATATTAGCCTCTTATATTTTTGTATTGCGCTCTTACAATTATAAAATGTGCTTTTACATTTTCAAATTAACCTCTTACATTTACATAATGTGCTTTTAAGTTTTAGTGCAGCCCTCTTACATTTTCATAATGCCCTCTTATATTTACAAAATTTACTTTTACAATTTCATACTTGCCTCCTACAATTACTAAATTTACTTTTACAATTCCAGACTGCCTTCTTACAAATATAAAAAGTATGCCTATATTTATTTACTAGCCTCTTATAAATACGAATTTGTCTCTTTCATTCATAAAATACATTTTTACAAATATAAAAATGGCTGTGACAATATTGGAAATGCCTTCAGCAATTATGAAGGACGTGCTTACAATTATTAAAAAAATGATGGCTTTTCAATACAAAAAGGGAAACACTATAAAGTAGTTGCTACAGTTATTAATGTCGTTGGATGGTGCAGATATAAATTATGGCAAATTTTATTTTGCGCTAAAGAATACCTGTAGATGTATATATTTTTTCAGCTTAAAAAAATCAGGAGTTATCTTAATGGTCAGGTGACCTTGCAATCATCTGACCATTTTTTTTTGTACTAAGCCGTTGCACTGCGGTTTCCACCCGTCATTAACGCAATGCCAGCTATGACGCCAATACCTGCGAGGATAAACAGGGTATAAGACTGACGCTGTCCGCCTTCGTCGCCAGCGCTAATTTCTACATCGCCGATTTCAATGTCGGCAGTATTGCGGTCGTATTTGCTAAAGCCATAAATTGCCAGAGCAATACCCGTTACCAGCAGCAAAATTCCCATCGTTCGTTTCATAAAGGATTGATTTTGAGGGTTATCAAATAAAATGCGCCGAAGCGCTTATTCTGTTGCATTTTCATCGGTTTTGACCAATCGAATGCCTGTAATTACGCTGATGACGGACATGCTAAAAAAAAGGTAAAAAATCGGATGTGCCGTTTGTGAAAGATTGGTAAGCGGATCGGTCGCTGTGTAAAGATTGTAAGCGCTGAAAGCATATACGCTAGCCATTATGCCTACTACAATGAGGATTCCACCTAAAGAGCGTTTCATGGTTAATTAATTAGAGCGTTAGACATTTTTTTGATAGAAATGAAAAACCCTCGACTTGTTCACCAACCCTGAATTTTTCCTATTTTGCACTTTCGATTGGGGTTTTCTTTTTTCCAACTTTTAATTTTTTATTACGAACTTTTTTAAAATTGATAAAAGATATTAATATCAGTTAATAAATGAGTCGTTTTTGCAATCTGCCACAAAAACACAAAGGCACAAATTTTACACAAAACTTTGTGAGATTTAGTGTTTTGATGCCTTCGTGGCGAAATTAGATGCTTTATCAACGACATTAGTTAGTTTATACATTAAATAAAATCTATAATTTTAAACAACTTCTACATGAATCCTTACATTTCACTTTCTGAAATTGCGATAAAAACCATTTTGCCTGGCTTTCATGCTAAAATGATTCATACCGATCACATTACCGTTGCGCATTTTCGCATTGACGCGGGGAGTGTTTTGCCGGAGCACTTTCATGTGCACGAGCAAGTGACCAATGTGTTGGAAGGTGAGCTGGAAATGACGATTAATGGTATTACAAAGGTTTGTAAAGCAGGCGATTGCGCAGTGATTCCTTCCAATGTGCCGCACGCCGGGCGCGCGCTGACGGATGTGTGGGTGATTGATGTATTTTGCCCAACGCGGGAAGATTATAAATAAAAATGTATAGCGGTAGGTCGGTTTTTGAGCCTTCCTACCGCTAATAAATTATTTCGGAAAGCGACTCGAATCCAATCCCGGAATCAAGCGCAGCGCATTTTTGTAGTATAATTTCTTCAAAATGGCATCCGGCAGTTGCAAACCATACATCCGCCAAAAAGCATGATACCGTTTGTAATAAGGAAAATATTCATCTGCGGATTCCAGCACACGGAAATACGTATGATATTCATTCGGCACATAAGAATCTTTACCAAATACGACCCGATCTTGATATTTTGTAAAGAATTTTAACGCCTGGCGCGGCTGGCGACCAAGTTCTGCAATAATGGCACCAATTTCTACATTCATATTCGGCATAGCGTCAAGCAGTTTGCCCAGTTTATCCAGGTCATTTGCATGCCAGCTCATGTGTGCAGCGATAAATGTCGTCTTAGGGTGTTTTTTAAACATATTATGTTGCTCCTGCATAATTTGCTCCCAGGAAGGCAAGTTTTGATCATCCTGCCGGTTACGACCAGGGTGGGTTTTTAATTCCAGCCAACGCTCATTGGTCGAGTCAAAAGGCTCCCAGAATTGCTTCGGGTCGGCGGAGTGAATAAAAACGGGAATGCCCAATTCGCCGCACTTGTCCCACACTTTATCCAGGCGCGGATCATCAATCGGCACGCGCTTTCCTTGGCTATCTTTTACATCCATGCCCAGGTTTTTATAAATTTTTAAGCCCTTTGCACCGATGCTATAATCATAATCCAATTGTTTCAAGGTATTACTCAGCCAGTCTGCATCATCAATTCCATTAAAACTAATGTTACTAAATATCGCAATCCGTTTTTCATAGCCGTATTTCTTTACATTGTCCATCATGGATTTCAGCGCTTCGCTGTTGCGACCACTCAGATTGACAATAATGCCCATATTTAGCGAGTCCATTTGGCGCATCAGCTTCGTCAAATCCTGCGTCGCCATTTGAAAATGGTGGCTGTGCGTATCAATAAATGGGAATTTCGCACGCGTGTACGTGTGCTGCGGCACGACGAGCGAGGACGGCGGGTCGTAGGATTCAAAATCCATGCGCGTCTCGGACTGCGCGGAAACGCTCACTACGAAAGCAGTAATAAGGATGGTGACAGAGAAAAATCTTATCATGGGTCAAGGTGTTTTTAATATGTAATAATATCTATTTAGTAAATTATGAATACCGAATAAATTTCAATTTTATTTATCTGTTATAATTATAAAATTTTTATCAAATGGGTCTAAATTTTCTTTCAAAATATTGAAAAATTCTGATCCATATTTTACATAAAACGACATAAAATTATCGCTTCTTTCTTGCAATCCATTACCTGGAAAAAATTTATCACGCAGACTGCGAATTTGATTCAGCGCGGTATCATGTTTTTGCTTTTCTGTTTTGACCAAGCGTCCTTCAATCTGTTCCACACTTTTTACCTGCTTCGCGCCTTCGGCGAGGACTGATTTCTCTAATGTTGGGTCAATACTTTTCGCCTTTTCGGCAATTTGTTGAAACAAATTTTCCAGCGCGGCTTTTTCTTCTGCCAGACTCAACTCGCCTTCTGAATGTTCTGCAATGTAATTTTTAATTAAAATTTCAGTATCATTCAATAAATCTTCAACATTCAAATCTAGCTTTTCCATGCGATTGGCGGAGCCGCTATCAATCCAAAGTGCTGAATTTCTGCGAATTAGCATTGGAAAATTTACATTAAAATGCTCAAATTGTGACTTGCGTTCCAACCAATACGCGATTTCTCCACCGCCACCGATGTAAGCTAGATTTGGCAAAACCGTTTCCTGATATAATGGACGCAAAACGACATTTGGACTAAAATGCTCTGGGTGCGCATGTAATTCCTGTATGATTTTTTCTTTACTAAATGTATAAGATGTATTTAAAACTTTAAATGTATCTCCTTCACGTACAACGCGCTCGCGCGTTTGCTCACGCAGGTAAAAGAGATTAATATCGCGCACATGCGCCTGACTGCTAAAGCCGAGCTTTTCTAATTCCTGCTGGGTTTTTTCTACATATTGCTGTGAAGCTTGATGTAATAATTCTTCTTCCATGATGGGAATGAATAACTTTTTTAACTCCGCGTTATTCATATCAATCGCTACCAAGCCATAATCTTTAAATAATTCGTGTACCAAATGTAAAGTTGCAGTCCCATAAGTTTCATGAACAGTATAAGCTTTTTCTACAATATTATACAAATGCTGCGCATTTTCCGATTCACCTAGAATACTTTTCAATTCTTCTAAAACCCCCGCCAAACTTGCGGTTTGCATCATTCCCACCGAACCTTTTTCACCTGATTGCCATTCCAATTTTTTGTTAAAAATAGAAGCATGATTCACTTCTTCAAAATCATGATCTTCCGCACCATTTACAAAAACAGGCACGAAATGATAATTAGGATAGGTTTTATCCAGTTGTTCCGCTAAATTAATCGTGGAAATGATTTTATAAATATAATACAATGGTCCGGTAAATAAAGCCGGCTGGTGCGCCGTCACCACCGTGAAAGTATTCTGATCGGATAAAGATTCAATATTCTGCCTAACTAAGTCGTTGATTTCAAAAGCTTTATATTGCTCGCGCAATACATCGACCAGCACCTGGCGATTTGTATTGTCTTTTTTCTTATCTTCAATTATTTGAGCAAAACCCTCTAACGAAACATCATATTTGTAAAATGAACGTAATGTAGGATTAGCAGTAGCATACGCCACATCTTTGTAAGACAATTGCGGCACTTGTTCAAACGGAATCCTGGTGATTTCCATTGTTAGGGTTGGATTTGACATTGGATTGTTTTTGGTAACGCGTACTTCGTAGCTCGTACTTCGTACTTTCTGCTACATTTTACGTGCGAATAAATGAAAATATCTACAACTGTTCTTAGATTTGGTTGCATCTTAGCTTTATCTTAACAAAAGGATCGGTATATTGATGAACGGTGCATCGGTTTTTCGGTTGAAACATAAAGAAAACTAGTAATACATTAACGCCAAATTTAGAAACTAACCAGCCATGAAACAATACATCCTTGCCCTTGACCAAGGCACCACGAGCTGCCGTGCGATTCTTTTTGATAAAAACGGCGCGATTCAATCTGTTGAACAACAGGAGTTTACGCAAATTTATCCACAACCGGGTTGGGTAGAACACGACGCGCTGGAAATCTGGAAAGTGCAGTTGGCGGTGGTGCAAAATTTGCTCAAAAAACGAAATTTGTCGGGCAAAGATATTGCTGCCATTGGTATCACGAATCAGCGGGAAACGACGGTCGTTTGGAATAAAAATACCGGCATACCCATTGCGAACGCAATTGTGTGGCAGGATCGGCGCACGTCCGGCATTTGTGATGATTTGAAAGCGGCGGGGCACGAATCGTACATCCGTGAAAGCACGGGTTTGGTCGTTGATGCTTATTTCTCCGGCACTAAAGTAAAATGGTTGTTGGACAATGTTTCGGGCGCACGCGAGCAGGCGCAGCGCGGCGAATTATTATTCGGAACGATTGATACTTGGCTAATTTGGAACTTGACGGGCAAACAATTACACATTACCGATGTTACAAATGCTTCTCGGACTTTATTATTTAATATTCATACTTTACAATGGGATGAAAAATTATTACAAATACTAAATGTTCCGAATAATATTTTACCGGAAGTTAAATCTTGCAGCGAAATTTACGGGCAAACCGAGGCGCATCTTTTTGGCGAACCCATCCCCATTGCGGGCATCGCGGGCGACCAGCAAGCGGCGCTTTTCGGACAAGTTTGTCACTCCGCGGGTATGGCAAAAAATACGTATGGCACGGGCTGTTTTATGTTGATGAATACTGGTAAAAAGCCGGTTGCATCGCATTCTGGACTCATTACAACGGTCGCTTGGAGCGTGGATGGCGAAGTCAACTATGCCCTGGAAGGCAGTGTTTTTATTGCCGGTGCAGCGATTCAGTGGCTGCGCGACGGCTTGAAAGTTATTGACGAATCCCCTGATTCTGAATATTTTAGCTTAAAAGTACCGGATACGGGCGGGGTGTACGTCGTGCCTGCGTTCACGGGCTTGGGCGCACCTTACTGGGACATGCACGCGCGCGGTGCGATTTTTGGCTTGACCCGCGGCACGAGCAAAGCGCATCTGATTCGAGCGACCTTGGAATCTTTGGCGTACCAAACCAAAGACGTACTCGACGCGATGGGCAAGGATGCGGGCACGCCACTCAAGGGTTTGCGCGTGGATGGCGGCGCTTCAGCGAATAATTTATTGATGCAATTTCAAGCGGATATTTTGGGTGTAAATGTGGAACGTCCAAAAATTATTGAAACCACAGCATTGGGTGCCGCATACTTTGCAGGTCTAGCAGTTGGCTTTTGGTCAAAAGACGACTTACAAGAAAAATGGCAACTGGATGCTAAATTTAATGCGCAAATGCCTGATGACCAACGGAATAAATTGTACAGCGGCTGGCAAAAAGCAGTGAAACGCACAATGATGTAGTGCAGCGTTTACGCTGCCTTTCGTCCAACAGCCTTCAGGCTGTGAACAACAAAGTAAAATCAAAACCGAAGCTTTTTTATATCAAAAAGTTACAAAATACTAAATAATAAAGTAAATAGAATTGTGTTAGTAACAAAAAAATATCAAATAAAAAATAATAAAATATGTGAGTCATAAGTGAACGTCAAATAAAAAATAATAAATATAAAATAGTGGCTAAGATCATAGAGGTTGAACAACTACTTGAAGTACAGCAAAATAGAATTTTATTGGATGTAAGGACACCGGCGGAATTTGCACAAGGACATATTCCGGAAGCGGTGAATTTACCTTTATTTTCCAATGAAGAGAGGGCGGTCGTCGGCACGATTTACAAACAGCAAAGCCCGGAATTGGCGATGCTCAAGGGTTTGGAATTTGCCGGAAAGAAAATGCGTTGGTACGTAGAAGAGGCGCAGCGATTGGCGGGCGGGCGCGAGATTGCCGTGCATTGCTGGCGCGGCGGCAAACGCAGCGAAAGCATGGGCTGGCTCCTGGGACAGGCAGGATTCGATGTAATGATTTTAAAAGGTGGCTATAAAAATTATCGAAATTTCATACACACTTATTTAGCGGAGCAGAAAGCCCCATTTATTATATTGGGCGGATACACCGGTTCGGGCAAAACAGAAGTATTACATGAGTTAATAAAATTAGGCGAGCAAGTACTTGACTTAGAGGGGATTGCACATCACAAAGGTTCAGCATTTGGTGCATTAGGAGAAACAGGACAACCAACCGTGGAGCAATTTGAAAATGATTTATTTAAAGCATATTATCAGCTGAATAAAAATCGCCGTATCTGGATAGAAGATGAAAGCAAAGCTATTGGCAAAGTATATATTACAGACGGTTTCTGGCAGCAAATGTTATATTCACCCCACATCAAATTGGAAATTCCATTACAAGATCGGATACAACATTTAGTAAGTATTTATGCCAATTATCCAAAAGAATATCTAGTAGAATCTTTCATAAAAATTAAAAAACGACTCGGCGGATTACATTTGAATCAAGCTTTGGAAGCCTTGGAACGCAATGACTTTGCGGAAGCAGCCCGCATCGGCTTAATTTATTATGATAAAACGTACGAACATTGTCTGCAAAATAAAACCGAAGCGACCATTCATTCGTTTAAAGCCGAAACTTTTAATCCATCCAAAATCGCAGCAGATTTAATACAATTTGCGAATGAGATGGATAGGACACTGATACATAATGATATAACTGATATTTACTGATTTCATTTAGCAGTAATTTAGTTTTGAAAATGTAGGTGCGGGAGGGCGGCAAATCACTGTTCGACGGAGGAGTTTGATTTGCCTAGCGTTTTTTGCTTACTTTTTTGGGCGATGCAAAAAAGTAAGAAACTACAAGAGCAAAGCAAAGTTAATTTGATATAATCCAGAACAATAAATTTCGAGCATAAGCAAATGATAGAAAATAATACTAAGCAGTATAAACTCACCCAATACAGCCACGGCGCGGGTTGCGGCTGTAAAATTGCCCCGAAAGTATTAGATCAAATATTACATCATAACGCCGATAAATTACATTTTCCGAATTTATTAGTCGGCAATGAAGAGCGCGACGACGCGGCGGTACTGGATTTGGGCGACGGCACGGGCATTGTCAGCACGACCGATTTTTTTATGCCGATCGTGGATGATGCCGAAGATTTTGGACGCATCGCTTCGGTGAACGCCATCAGCGACGTGTACGCCATGGGAGGCACGCCGATATTGGCGATTGCGATTCTGGGCTGGCCCATCAATCAATTGCCGCCGGAGGTCGCCAATCAGGTGATCGAGGGGAGCCGCAAAGCATGCGCGGAGGCAGGCATTCCGCTGGCGGGCGGGCACAGCATCGACAGTCCAGAGCCGATTTTTGGCTTGGCGGTGACGGGGCGCGTAAAACTCGAACATTTAAAGAAAAATGGCGGCGCAACAGTCGGTTGTAAATTGTTCTTAACCAAGCCTTTAGGCGTCGGCATTTTAACGACAGCGCAAAAAAAAGAAAAATTATTACCGGAGCATCATAATATCGCGCGCAATAGCATGGCGCAACTTAATAAAATCGGCGAAGTGTTTGGCAAATTACAGTATGTAAAAGCGATGACGGATGTAACGGGCTTTGGTCTGCTGGGTCATTTGAGTGAAATGTGTGAAGCCAGCAATGTAAGCGCGGTGCTAGATTTTAATAAAGTGCCGACGATTGATAAAAATATTTTGGATTATTATTTAGCAGCTAAATGTATTCCTGGCGGTACGCATCGCAATTGGGATAGTTATGGACATAAAATAGCGCCATTAAGCGATGAGCAAAAATTTATCCTCGCCGATCCGCAGACGAGCGGAGGCTTGCTGGTAGCGGTTGATCCAGAACAAGTATTTGACTTTCAAATAGTTGCAAAAGAAAACAGATTAGAGTTAGAGGCGTTTGGGGAAGTGGTGGAGCGAGGCGAATGGTTGGTGAAGGTGTGTTGATTTTTAAAAGAAAAATTCGTATTTTTGAAAAAAGTAAGCATATGAGTGTTGTAATATCAGATGAAATAGTGAAAAAAACGGGTTTAAACGAAAATGAATTTCGTTTAGAAGTGGCGATTTATTTTTTTGAAAAATATGTAATGACTTTTGGTCAAGCCAGCGATTTTGCCGGGCTTTCACAATATGATTTCCAGCAGGAATTGGGGAAACGCGATATTTTTATACATTATGATGAAGAGGACTTACAAGAAGATATAAAAACCCTCACCAGTTTACGCTCATGATTATAGTTAGTGATGCCTCCATTTTAATTAATCTTGCTATTATAAAACAACTGGAACTATTAAATTCGCTTTACGGAAAAGTGGTCATTCCAGATGCTGTTTTTAATGAAATTGTGTTGAAAGGTGCTGGAAAACCTGGCGCTCAGGAGATTCCAATGCTTGATTGGATTGAAGTAAAATCCTGCCAGGATGTAAATATGGTAAATCATTTACTAAATGAAGTAGATTTGGGCGAAGCCGAAGCTATTACCCTTTCACTGGAAATACAGGCAAATCTTCTTTTGATAGATGAAAAATTGGGTCGTCAAAAAGCAAAAGAATTTAATATAAAAACAGTTGGATTACTTGGTGTTTTGTTAGATGCTAAAAATCAAGGCGTTGTGCTAAGTGTTATAGTAATGATGGATCGGCTTCGCATAGAAGCGAATTTCAGAATTGGAGAATTACTATATCAACAAGTAAAGAAACTGGCAGGAGAGTAAATGATTTTAACAATTTATCTAAACACCTCCCCCAACGGCAACTCAACTCCCAACACCGTATCTTTCAGCAAATCATCCCCCACAAACGTATCATAATGATCCGCCGAGGAAAAAACATACACCGTTTTAAACTGCGGAATTATAATCCAGCAGGATTTGACGCCATATTCAAAATATTGATTGGCTTTGTCAGAAAGTTCCAAAATACCTTGTGTAGCGGAGAGAATTTCAATAGCGCCCAGCGGTGGCTCGGTTTTGCGAATTTCATCATGTCGGAAATCCCATTCAAACATCGTATAAATGGCGATATCAGGCACGGATTTCCAACCTTCTAATTCTAAAGATAACTCAGATAAAAATCGGTACTTTTCTTCATAACGATTTCCTAACCCCCGAACTAAGTTCGACTGAACGATGGAATGTACTAAACTCGGCATAGGCTTTCCTCTTTCGATTTCGTATTGGCTGATTTCTTCAACGACTACACTCATAATGCTTCTTTTTTTCAAAAATAAGGAATTTCTATTTCGGAATCAAATTTTTTTCTATTGAAACAAGGGAGATTGCTTAACTTGTCTTTGAAACTATCTTTACCAACAATTTAAAACCGTATTCCAATGAGTTTGAATAGACGCGATTTTTTGACACAAATGAGCAGCGTGGTGGCGGGGGCGCTGTTGCTGCCGGAATTTTTAAACCAGGATTTAATTGCTAAAAAAATGTTTTTTGAAATTTCCCTCGCGGAGTGGTCGTTGAACAAAGCGCTTTTTGGCAAAAAAATGACCAACTTGGACTTTCCGGTGAAAGCGCGTAAGGATTTTAATATTGGCATTGTGGAATATGTTTCTACATTTTTTGAAGACAAGCAAAAAGACCAGTCCTACCTGAAAGAACTGCTGATGCGCTGCAAGGACAATGGCGTGAAAAATCACCTCATCATGGTGGATGGTATGGGCGAATTGGCGACGGTGGATAAAGCCGAGCGCGACAAAGCCGTGGAAAATCATAAACAATGGGTGGAAGCCGCGAAATTCTTGGGGTGCAAAACAATTCGTGTGAATGCTGGCGGCAAGGGCACGCCCGAAGAAATGCACAAAGCAGGCGTAGATGGCTTGAGTCGGTTGGCGGAATTTGCTAAGCCATTCAAAATCAACGTAGTGGTGGAAAATCACGGTGGCAATTCTTCCAACGGTGCGTGGCTGGCAGGCATTATGAAAGAAATTAATATGAAAAACTGCGGTACGCTGCCTGATTTTGGCAATTTCTGCGTTCGCCGCGATAATAAAGACGGCAATCCTTGGGGTGGACCTTGCGTGGAAGAGTACGACCGCTACAAAGGTGTAACTGAACTAATGCCTTATGCCAAAGCGGTGAGCGCCAAGTCGAACAATTTTGACGAACAGGGTAATTGTGTGGAAACCGATTACGTGAAAATGCTGAAAATTGTGAAAGACGCTGGTTTCAAGGGCTATATCGGAATTGAGTATGAAGGCTCCATTCCGGAAGACGAAGGCATTCGCAAAACCAAAGCGCTGCTGGAAAGGGTAGGGGCGCAGATGAGTTAGTGAATGAATAATGAATAAGTATAGATTTGTCAAAATTCAAAGATTTGGTAAGTCTGTGTTTTATAAAAAGCCTGCAAGGATGAATAAAATCGTTGCGGGCTTTTTGTTTTGTATCATAAAAATGTCACATTTACCCAAAATTTTAGGTTCATTGCTCAGTACCCTGACACTAGTGTAAAAGAGAGAAAAAAGCCATAGTTTAGAGATTGGAAAAAATGAATAAACTATGGCAAAAAAAGAATTAAAAAGTTAGTTAAAGGCAACGAAGTTCTACTGGTTGTGCAGGAGGACCTCAGCACTTGGCATGGAGCGCGCATCAAGTTTGTGGCACTGTTTGTGCTGGGAGTGATCAAAGTGGGTCTGGTTCGCCTGAGCAGTATAGCCGGGGCGATGGACAGTTAAGCGGAGAAAAGCTCCATGCTGCCCGTTTCAACTATTACACAGGAATTTACTAAAATAGTAATCAAAAAAATAGTGATTATATAATTCTTCTTGCCCATGCACGCTGCTGTAATTTTTTAGCATCTACTTTCTTACGATTTTTCCAAATTCCCGCAAAATCAGAAGGTTTTTCATCGGGCTGAGCGTTGCCGGGTACAAACGAAAAATTTACTAATCTACAATTATCAATGCCTTTAACTAATTGATTATCAACGACTTGATGAGCGTTTTCTTCTGCCCACATCACAATAACTTTTACTTCAGTACTCAGTACCTCGAGCTAACTCCTCCACTTCCGGCAATTTTATAATACCATCTTGAATGATTGTTTTGAATTATACTGTTTGCATTTTCAAAATTTGATTACAACATAAGCGATTAAAGTAATTTTTCCAATTTCCCCATCGCTTCTTTTGTTATACTCGTCTCTGCTCTGGTATAAATATAGGTTTCTATATCATGTAAATGTGCCGTTTTAAATTGCTGTTCCGCACGTGCCCAAAAATCAGTATCTTCACCATATGTAATATTCTGAAAACCTTTTAATTGCTCAAACACCTGCCGTTTTCCAAAGAAAGTGGGTCCCAGCACACAATCTTTTAAGTTAATAATTTCATTTGGCTTATAATAATCTCTCACAAAAATGGCTTCATCACTGTAAAAACCGCCTTGCACAAGGTCAATATCAGCATGGTTTTCTAAATAGTGATACCTTTCTTGCAAATGATTCGGTTTATATGTATCATCGCTGTCAATAAATGTAATGTATTTGCCAAAGGAACATAATATGCCGATATTTTTTGAAAATGCCAGTTTGCGATTTTGATGTTTTACATAGCGAATATTTCTATGTAAATGAATGTATGGATCTACAACATTAAATGTATCATCATCACTTCCATCATCTATTACAATTAATTCAAAATCTGTAAAAGTTTGGGCAAACACGCTATCGATGCAACAAGGGAGGTAGGATGCTCGATTGTAGGTACACAAAATGACGGAGACTTCAGGCTTCGTATCAAAAATGAGTTGATTCACACTCAATTTACTTTTGGTTATTATTTTATGGACTGATGCAAAAACTGCCATAAAGGTAAAATCATTATAGGATTTTTTCTATCTTTCAGTCGCTAAATTAAACACCTCAACATAAATTCGCGTAAAATGTTGACAATAAAGCCCCTACGCTTGGCGCAAATTACGATTGCTACGCTGGCAGGTTTATATTTATTTTTAGTAGGCATTAATAATATTTTTGATTATGATGTCAATTTTGAATTTACCAAACAGATAATGAGCATGCAGGACACTTTTCCGAATAATGATCTTGACGATTGGCGCCGTATTTCTCAGCTTTGGTTGGTTCATGTTTTTTATAATGGCATTATAATACTTGAAATAAGTGGAGGTTTATTTACTTTTTTTGGGGTAATAAATTTAATTAAAAACAGCAAAAGCGAAGTTATGATATTTAGCCAGCAAAAAAAATGGGCGATTTGGGGCATTTTAATTGGATTAATACTTTGGGCAGGCATTTTTCTGATAATAGCCGGTGAATGGTTTCAAATGTGGCAATCCGTAACCTGGAATGCGCAAGACACTGCATTTAGTTTAGCTATTTTGTATGGTATTTTTTTATTAATCTTACTAAAAGAGGAATAAAAAGTTATAAATTTGAAAATCGCTTATTTAATAAGCGTAGCGCTAAAAGCCAGGGAATACCGTGAATGACTACATCGAGCCAGTCAATCCAGCCCATGCCGACTGCGCCACCGGAAATCCATTTGATTTTACCCCAAATATGCGGCTCTGGAAACCACGGCGCTAGCCCTAAAGTAAGGCATAACAATGCGATAACGCGCCAGTCATTGAGTAATTGTAAAATAATGTTGTTAGACTTTTCCAATTTTCCCGAAATTTGTATCAAAGTTATATAAAATGTCAAACTCTTTCACCTTTCAGCGTCCAAAAATTGTTGTCCTCGACGGCTACACCCTGAATCCTGGCGATTTGAGTTGGCGCAAACTCCAAGCTTTGGGTAATGTCGCCATTTATGATTTCTCCGAAACTGAAGAAGTGATACCGCGCGCCCGCGAGGCGGAGATCATTGTAGTAAATAAAACCATCATAACTACTGAAACTATTACACAATTAACCAACCTTCGCTGCATTTGTGTAACTGCCACAGGTTATAATAATGTAGATATAATTTTTGCGAAAAATAATAATATTCCTGTCTGCAATGTAAGCGGTTATGGCACGGATGCCGTTGCCCAGCATGTATTTGCATTGTTATTGCAATTTATCAATCAAGTAAGCAAGCATAATGAAAGTGTGCAAAACGGAGAGTGGTCGCGCTGTCGCGATTTTTCCTATTGGAAAACTCCAATCACTGAATTAGCAGGTAAAACGATGGGGATTTATGGCTTCGGGAAAATTGGACAAAAGGTAGCAGACATTGCGCAAGCCTTTGGTATGCATACACTTGTAACACATAAGCATCCCGAACGTGACGCCCGACCAGGTGTGACATTTGTAACGCTGGAAGAATTATTTACAAAAAGTGAGGTCATTACTTTACATGCACCACTCACAAATGAAAATAAAAACGTTGTAAATAAAAATTTACTAAATAGAATGAAGCCTCATGCAATTATTATTAATACGGCTCGCGGTGGTTTGATAAATGAGATGGATTTAAAAGAAGCCCTTGAAAATGAGCAAATTGCAGGAGCAGGACTGGATGTATTATCAGAAGAGCCGCCTAAAAATGGAAATATTTTATTAGGTGTAAAAAATTGTATCATAACGCCGCATAACGCTTGGGGCAGCGTAGAAGCCCGCGAACGACTCATGGAAGAAACAATCGAAAACATTGCATCTTTTTTACATGGCGAGCCAAGAAATGTAGTGAATTGATAATAACAATTCAAAATTTATTCTTCCACATCATACTTTCCACCGGTTTATCGGTTCGTTGATTGTATTTAGCGTTTTGTTTTTTATTATAATAATTTTCGATGTCGCCGTCCACCGTGAAGTAAATAAGTTGCCCAATCGGCATTCCTGCATAGACACGCACGGGCATACTCACGGAAATTTCCAGCGTCCAATGATTGCAAAAACCCACGTCACCTTTGCCAGCCGTAGCATGGATGTCAATGCCCAGGCGTCCTACGCTCGATTTGCCCTCTAAAAAAGGCACGGTGTTATGTGTTTCGGTATATTCTTCGGTTACACCTAAATATAATTTATCAGTTTGTAATACAAAACCCGAGTCAGGTATCATAAAATGCTCAATTTCATTATGTTTTCGAGCATCCAGTACCGCATCTTTATAAGTTGCCAGCCATTTTCCGAGGTGTACATCATAAGAATTCGTACCCAAATACTCCCGACTAAATGGTTCAATCACAATTTCTCCACACTCCATCGCTTCTAAAATTTTTTTATCACTCAGTATCATAATTCTTGATTGTTTATTGCAAATTGTTAATTGCTGCACCACAAGCAATCCAAAATTAACAATCCGCAATTTTCAGAGTGCGAAGTTACGATTTCAGGGCATTTTTGCAAACCAATCTTTGACAACTGCCTCGGCAGGCTTTTTATTTGGTGTAAAATCATCATTTTCAACGCCGCGATGCTCGATATAAGAAGGAAATTTCCACCACAAAATGCCCTGAATCCAAGGTTTATCATAAATATTTTCAAAAACTACCTCATAACATAATTTCTGATGTTCTCCAAAATAAGGCGCTCCATTGCTGGATTCATGCGGCTTGAGCCAGGGCGATTGCACACTTTTAAACCCAATCTCAGTGAAAACCAGAGGTTTATTAAAACGCTTTTGCACTTTTTCTGCTTTTTCCAGCACTTGTGCAAACCCCGCGCTCAACTCTTTTTTCGTCACTAACTCGTTCTTAGTCAATGGATAATAAGAATTTAGCCCAATGAAATCCAGTTCATCCCAAAAGCCTATTTTTTCAAATTCTTCTCCCCAATTTGCAGCATATGTCAATTTTCCTTTATATAATTTCCTGATTTTATGAATCAAATTGCGCCAATCCTGTTCGCGCGCCAGCGTTGCCTTAGAAAGCTCCGTTCCAATGCAAAGCGCATCCATTTCGTACATTTCTGCCAAAAGCGCATAGTGCAATATCCAACGAGAATAATAATATATAAACTGCTGCCAATCAGCGTTATTGCTCATGTTTACATCTCCGGGCCAAGAGCCTCTGCCTACCCATATTTGCGGTTTAACCACCACGACCATGCCCTTTTGTTGTGCCTGAAATGCCGAATGCACCACCCCTTCGTCATTCTCATCGCCCGAACTATTGGCTATCTGGAAAAAAGCCGGTTGATTTGCATTTTCCATAAACGTGTAAGGCACAATCGCCAATGCATTACAATTCAGCTTATCTGCTTGTTTTTCAATAGATTGCGCAGCCATGGAAGAAACATATCCATTAAAAATGCCATACCCTTCATGCGCAAAATTAAATCCTTTTAGATAAGGTAAATCTTTACTTGCCCATTTATCAGGTGTAAAGTTTTTTGCTTTTTGAGTAAGCCACACATGCCAATCTTTTTCTAATTGATTGATTTCCAATTCAGAAGGCGACCATTTTTTATAATTTCCCAGAAATTTATTTTTATCTTGTTGTAATAAAAATTCCACAAAAGATGCCGATAAACAAGTGGTAAATAACTCGCTTTCCCGCTCCAGCATTTCATTATTTAAAATATCCGCCAAAGGCATCATATTGCCAGAAGTAAAAATACGAAGTGCCCAATAATTATAACCTTTTCGTTGCCAGTCTTTTACAAAATAAGTCGCCAAACCTCTCTCCAACGCCATTTTTTGCGGCTTACCTACTAAAGATCGCAATAACAATTCATTTTCTTTACCAAGATTTCGAGATTGATATAATGAATTCCATACAGTATGTACCTCGTTTTTATCAAAATCCACGCTGGAAGCCTTGGTATCATTCGTAATCAATCCTTTTTCTTCCGCAGTATGATACAAATTATAATAAAAAATCGGTAAAGATTTTGTTGAGTCTATAAAATGGTGAATCTGTCTCGCATTCTGTTCCACTTGGCTGATATATACCTGTATGGAAGTTGATACAGTATTTTTTTGTTGTATAAAAAATTGAAAATGAGCTGTTTTTGCAATCGGTATTTCGGAATTGGAAAAATCAAAATGTACTTTTTTATCCAAAGACCAGTTTTCAGGGTTAAACATGCCCATGACCAAGCGCTTCCCATTTTTATATATTTCATAATTCCATGCAGAGAAGCTAAATAAACGCCAACCTCCTTCTATTTTGTTTTCTAAAAAATGCTGAATAGCTTGATCTTCTAATGCTGTAATAACAGTTATAGGCAGTTTTACATATAAGGGATTTGGATAAAATGACAATTGTACTACTGTGGCAGGATCATCATATGATTGAGCATTAAAATTAAAACCATTTTTATTTAGTTGAAGGGGTAAATCATTTACTATTTTACTCAAAATTAAATTAGAAGTGCTCGTGCCGATTAATACAATGGCTTTTGTTTGCCAATCTTCTGGTGTCACCGCCGAACAGGGTTTCACCTCTATCGCAGCAAAACGCGCTCGCACATTCATTTTTTCTGCAAGAGCTGCGTAAACCTTTGTCATTGTTGGATTCTGGCTTCCATAAACGAGCAATATCTTCCGACTTTCTCGGAAAGCGCTCATCAATTCATCGCGTGTGGGCAAGTCTGACATGTTAGCATGCACCCACTCTATTTTTGGCTGGGGCGAATCGCGGGTAAAACTGCACACTAATAACAACAGAAAAAAAAGGTGACTTTTGGCTATCATACTCATTCGGTGTTCAAACTGCAAATTCCGAAAAAGGAGCTGAATTTCAAAGAAATAAAAGATATTATTCTTTTACTTGCCATATAATGATGCTACGATCGTCGCTACATGATATGATAGAATGCCCCTGCCAAAGTAAGTGATTAACGGAATTGATATGCCCGCCATGACGAATAGCATCTAATACTTTTAATAATGTAAAATTTTGAGCATCCCATATTTTAATGGTTTTATCTCGACTAGCTGTTGCAAAATATTGTTTATCAGAAGAAAATACAATATCATTGATCGTAAACCAATGTGCAGGCTGATTTGAAACTAAATGATAATCATGTTCCACCGCCCATATTTTAAGATGCGCATCCCGTCCGCCACTTAATAAATAGCGTCCATCTGGGCTGTATTTTACAACAAAAACAGAATTATGATGTGCATTCGATAGTGTCTTTTTTAATTTTAAAGAGGTAGCATCTAGCAAATAAATCATATTATCGCTAGCACCAATGGCTAACTCATTGTTTAACAAGTTAAAATCTATGCTGCGAAGACTCTGATTGCTCAAATGGAAACTCTCCAGCGCACACCCCTCCTCCGCCGACCAACGTGTCATTTTTCCTTCCCCGCCAACTGTTATTATATTTTTATTTACTTTTATAATATCAAAAACCCCTTTTTGATGATGAGCAATATTTTTTGTCGCATCGGGGTTTGCCAAATCTATCCAATGTACACCGCCATTCATATTGCCAACCACCAGTTTTTGGTAGGCTGATAAATTTAGCAAAGAAAAGATTTGAGTATCAATTTTTGCAATTAGTTTTCCAACATCTGGATTTTCCAAACTCCAACGAACTACCCAACCATCGCCAGCGGCTGACAAAAAGTGCTGATAATCAGCATCTTCTGATAAGATGAATATGGAGGCATTATGCCCCGTTAGCTGTCCTATTTTTTGAATTGTAAGTGTTGACATCTTTTTATAATTATCGAAAAAACAGATTCTACTTATCTTTGGTTTTTACTTGTGATGTGTACGAGCATAATAAATTAAAATTTTTATGCCTTTTTTTTACCAACATATTATCAATCAGGAAGCAGAGTTAGCGATTTGGCAAATTGAGGAAACAGAAGAATGGTTTCGTAAGCAATTGAAATTGAATGAATTAGAATTGCAACAATTAGAAAATATAAAAGGACATCGCCGCCTGGAATGGTTAGCCGTGCGTCATTTAACCGGTCAAATGCTAGGCGAACAGTCTGGTGCAATGACCAAGGATGAATTTGGAAAACCACATCTTTTACATGTCCCCCTGCAAATGTCTGTGAGTCATTCCCACGGTTTGGCAGCTACTATTTTGTCAAAAAGGCTTACTGGTATTGATATTCAGAAGATTGTACCAAAAATAGAGCGAATTGCAAACCGTTTGTTGCGACCAGAAGAACGAGATGCCCTCCGCCCCGACACACGCCTGGAGCACCTGCACGTGTACTGGGGCGCAAAAGAAGCGCTTTACAAAGCTTATGGCAGGCGCGAACTGGATTTTTGTGCCAATATTTTAATTGAACCCTTTCATTTTGATTTGCAAAATGGGGCTTGCACAGGCCGTGTAATAAAGAACAACTTTGATATTTACTTTAATATTACTTACAAACAGATGCAGGATTTTATTCTAGTGTACGCACTTGAAGATTAAAACTTTACACAACTTCATCTCCTGCGAGTTTGTCCAGTTCTTCGCGTTTGTGCAAATGCAGATCAGCCACTTCATACATCACCAATGTTGCTGTAACACTCGCCAGGATTGGTCCGGCAATAGGTCCGATAATGGGAATCGCCATTATTACATAGAGCACAATTCCAACCGCCAATGATACACCCATATAATGAAGTGAATATTTCAAACTTTCTTTAATTTTTAAATGAAATTGTTCATTATAATTATCAATAACGGCAAAACCAAGGAAATAAAACTCTACAATTTTAGAAACAACTGGCTTGGACATATCCCAAATACCCATCATTCCCAGCGGAATGCCCAGGAGAGCCGTCACAATCTTGCCAAGCACCACCGCCACTATACCGACCACAAACATGCGCACCTGCGCCCGGATGAAATCTTTTAAAGTAGGATCGGGCAAGTCTCCAAAAAGTTGCTCTAAAGTGCGGCGCGTTACATGAAAAATAATAACTTCTAGTAAGATCAACATTACAAAGTGCATGTTGCCACTTAATAAATCTTTAAAAGTGCTTTCATACAATTCATTAAACATACCAGAAGCCACACTCATCATTTGCGTAGCATCCGAATGGCTTGCTTTATTTACCCAATTTATAAAAATGCTGATAAATTTCAGCCCCATAATCATTGCCACAAAAACAAGGAAACGCGAAACCCAACCATAATTCCAGAAGCCTTCCCACAAGCGATGTTCGCGAATAAAGAAGAAAGCGCGTTGATGCGTACGCAAGGTGCGTATAAATTGAGCAACGAAAGGTTGTTGTTTGAGTACCATAGTGGTGCGCTTTGTATTAACTTGTCGAAAGTTAACGGTTGCTTTGAATTATTCCAAGAAAAATCAGACTGATAACGCTTTTTTTCAGACTGATGTGGTTAAATTCGATCTATGAGACGATTTCCAACATTTTAAAGTTACAATTCTCAGGCATTTTTTCTTTTATAATATTAAGGATAAAATATATATTAATGTAAATTATTAATTTATATAAATAGATTTTATAAAGACTAAGAGGAATAAACTAAGCTGCGTAAGTGCCTTAGCAAGATGAAAGGAATAATGTACACCATTATTAAGGAAGGCTGTGGATATGGGCGTTATGATACGTGCAATTATTTTATGTTGATCGCTTGTGCCTTGCACAACTTTCGGCTCAAATGCCGTAACTTAATTCCTTATACTGAGCTTGTTTAAAATTGATAAATAATCTTAATACTAATCAATAAATGAGTGTTTTTTACGATCTGCCACAAATACACAAAGGCACAAATTTTACACAAAGCTTTCGTGAGACTTAGTGATTTTGTGCCTTGGTGGCGAAATTAGGTGCTTTATCAACTATACTGGTTCGTTTTCATATTAAACAAAATCCTTAATTTTAAACAACTTCACTGTATAAAGGCTAATATAATTAAGATTTAGTTTGATTTTTTTATTAGTACCAGCCTGAAGGCTGGGGAACGAAAGGCAGCCTGCGCCATGGGCGTCCCGACGGGAAAGGCTGCACTACAAGTGCATGAACCGCCGACTCAATATTTTCAAAAAATTCCTGGATTCGGTCCATAAAATTTTTGCACCCATCGTGGTAAATACAATCCCTTCTTTCAATTGCACCGGAACCGCGTAAATAGGGGCTTTCCCATTGGCAATGACCAAAAATTCCAAGTCAAATAAAAAACGATCCACGGTTGTTTGCAGGAAAATTTGCTTACCTTTTTCATCAAAACCTTTCAGACCGCATTGAGAATCTTCCACTGATAAATTCAATAATTTTTTAATAAACCAGCGAAAACTTTGTGATAAAATTTTCCGAAACCAAGGCACTTTGCCATAATAACTCTGATCCCGATGCCCAACTGCAATGCCGCCCTTTTCGAGCAAAGCCCGCTCTACCTCCAGCATACTTTCTAATGTATAAGGAAAATCAATATCTGTAAAAATATAATAATCAGAATGACTATGCTGCACACCTTGCCGCAGCGCGTAGCCTTTGCCGCCGTTTTGTTCGTAGCTTACGAGCGTGAGTTGGGGAATAGCTTGCCGCAAACATTGAAAATCGTTTTCAGAAACATTTCTGATGGAGCCATCATTGACTAAGGTTAATTTAACATCGGCACTAGCAGAAGCCTTTATAAATGCCTGAAAATGCTCAATTACCCGCTGCGCCCAATTTGGACGCGGATTGTAGCAAGGTACTATGATTGTAAGTGTTTGTTTGTTCAAAAGTTATCTGGTTCAAGAATTTGGGGCGCAAGATAGCATTTTTACAATTTGAATAAGAAAAGCCGCCTTCAAAATTTTAAATGGAAATTTATTCTTATCTTAAAATGATTTTTTAAATAACAATATTAACTCCATATTTATTTTATTTAAATAACATTAAATTTACAATTCCTAAAGGATTTAAAACTTATTTAATAAAAGCGTAATTATTTTTTAATCGGCATCTAAGAGTGTCATCTTATTAATCCCTCTAACTTTCCCCTTGAAACAAATCACCTTTATGTTATGAGCAACTCACTAGTTAAAGTAGCAGTGGCATTATTGTTGCTATTGCTTCCCATTTTAAGCTGGTCACAAACGACCTTACAAGGCAAAATTGTGAACACCCTTACCGAGGAGGGACTCATCGGCGCCAACGTGCTGGTACGCGGCACAAACATTGGCACGGCTACAGACCTGGATGGTAATTTTACGCTGCAACTGCCTAATGCAAATCCAGTAGTGCTGGTGGTTTCCAGCATCGGCTACCGCCCAGCGGAAATGCAAGTAAATCCGGCACAAATGACGGAACCACTGACAATTGCGCTGGAACAAGACGCCCTTGGTCTGGAAGAAATCGTGGTAACCGGTCAGGGAATTGACGTGACTAAGCGTCGCCTTTCTACGAATGTAACGGTGGTGGATGCCACTACTTTGGAAAAAAATCCGGCAAATCGTCTTGATGAACTGATTCGCTCGCAGGTACCGACGCTGCAAATCAACAACGCCGGTGGTCAGCCTGGCTCCAGCACCATCATGCGCTCGCGCGGGGTGACTTCGGCGCTTGTAGGCTCCACGCCGATCATTTATGTGGACGGGGTGCGCGTGGATAACTTGAACAACTATTCGGAATTGAGTTTGAACCTTAGCGGCAATCGCGGGCAGGGTGCGGGTTCCAGCGCTTTGGCGGACATTCCGGTGGAAAACATCGAACGCATCGAATTCATCAATGGTGGCGCGGCGACTACCCTGTATGGCTCCGACGCAGCGAATGGCGTGATTCAAATCATTACCAAAAAAGGTGCTTCCGGCAAAGCCAACATTGTATTGGAAACCCAAATGGGATTGGAGCAGGGCACGGCTGACTTTTTCTACTTTGATCGAACGGCTGATCTGTTTTACCAGGATGCTTTTTATCAATTGTATCGAATGGGCGTGACCGGCGGCAATGACAATATTGGGTACAGTTTTTCGGGGAATATGTCGAATACGCCGGGCATTTGGATCAACAATAACAACAAAAACCGCAAGTACGACCTGCGCACGGGTTTGAATGCGCGTTTGAGTGAAAAATTGCGTTACAACGCTTCCTTTGGTTTTTCCAACAATACCTACAGTCGCTTCCGCAATGGAAATGCTGGAGGCTACACGGCGCTTTGGTTTGCCGAGGCAGCGCGTTCCTTTGCGTTCCGCCGTCCGAATGGTCAGACTTACAACAATAACATTGACGCGCAAAGTGCGGAGGAATTCGCTGATATGCAGGCATTTGTAAATCGTGCAGAAGCATTGCAAAACAGTGACTTTTTGGTGAATCGTTTTCAAACCTCGCAAGGATTGGAATTCTCACCCATTCCACGCTTGAAAATTCGCGGCACGGCGGGGATTGATTATCGTTTCAGCCGGGAGCAAGGCATTGTGACCAATGAATATCTGATTCATACTCAAGTGGTTGCAGCCGGTACGGACAATCGCGGGGAAATTCAAAAATACGATCGTAACTTTCTGGGTTTGACGCTGGAATTAGTGGGTCAATACGATCTACGTGTCGGCGACTTCTCGTTTTTGTCAACCGTTGGTACGCAGTTTTTTAGAAATACCGACCGCCAAACAGCAATCGTAGGCGCTAATGTGCGCGATGGTGCCGAGGTGATTCGCGGAGCGGGTACGCTTACTGCGGACGAGGTGCAGTTCATCGTTGCCAACTATGGCGTGTATGCCCAGGAAAACATTGGTTTTAAAAATCGTTATTTTCTTGAATTTGGTTTGCGTGGCGACGGTAACTCTGCTTTTGGTGAAAACATCGGGACCCAGTACTACCCGAAAGTTGGGGTTTCCTACATTTTGAGCGAAGAGCCATTTTTTAAAGGCATGCGTAATGTGCTGAGTGCTTTGAAATTGCGCGGCAGTTATGGTGTGGCAGGTAATTTCCCGACGCCATTTGCGCAGGATCGCACCATTCAGTTCAATTCTTACCTGGGTCAGCAATCTGCTACCTTCGGTCAGCCGGGCAATGAAGATTTAAGACCAGAAAAAGTTTACACCTTTGAAGCCGGTGCGAATCTTGGTTTCCTCAACGACCGTTTCTCGCTGAATTTCACCTATTACAATGCAGAAACCCGCGACGCCCTTTTTGCGGTGCCGCTGGCACCTTCGATCGGTGAGAATACCCAGTTGCGGAATGTGGGTACCATTTTGAATCGGGGGATTGAATTATCCGCTCGTTTGAATATCCTTCGCAGCCGCATGTGGAATGTCAATCTGAGTGGTTCTTACAATACGTTGCACAATGAAGTGACCGACGCCGGTGGTGCTGCAGCATTCCCGATCAGTGGTTTTTCTGAAAGAACGATTCAATCTGTGGTGGAACAAGGACAGCCCGTGGGCTTCCTGCGCGGTTATAAATCAATTTTTGACGAGGAAGGAAATTTGCAACAGGTGGTGCCCGTGACCAATTTGGGGACGACCATCGCCGACCAATTCGGTAGCTTTTCCTTGGATGTAACATTCGCCAATCGCCTGAATTTATTCGCTACTGCCGATTATCAAATGGGCGCTTTTGCACATTCTTTCGACCGCCAGTTCCGCTTTTTGTATGGCTTGCCGGATGAAGACGTGCCCGCCGCTTTTGTAGAAGCCAACAAAAACCGCCTGAGCCAGGTGTGGCTGGACATTACCAATATTTTTGTAGAACCGACCGACTTTTTGAAGGTACGTCTGATTTCGTTGAGCTACACCCTGCCGGAAAGCTGGTACAAGGGCTGGGCAAAGTCTGTTCGCGTCGGCTTTGACATGACGAATCCGCTGAATTTCCACGAATCTACGTTCGACCCCGAAGCGACGATTTCCGGTAGCCGTACGCAAAATGGTCCGACCACTGGTGGGTTCAATTACTCTGTTCTTTCGGCGCCTCGTCAGTATCTGGGCAGCGTGAGGGTTTCTTTTTAATTCTAAAAATCAAACGATTATGAAAAAGATTATTATAAATGTTTTAGTTTTATTCACTTTGGGATTCAGCGCTTGTGAGCTGATTGACCCGACCAATGTGGACAATCCGAACGTGACGGATGACACCTTTGCTAATACGCCCCGCGCCATTCGCCCATGGATCAATGGTTTGGAACGCCAATTGGCACAAGCAATGAATTTCACCGTGCAATTCACCGAATTGGCTTCTGACAATTATTACAACAATCGTACCCTGAGTAGCAAGGTGTTTGACATTCCACGTATCGAATTTTTCGACCCGGATGTGAAAAACATGCAACGCGAGTGGTCGCGCCTGCACGAGATGGCGACTTTTGGTTTGACCGACATTGCGCCAAAAGATGCTTCGACTACGGACGATCAAATGGCAGAACTGCACTTTTTTAAAGGCTTGGCAAGTTTGTACATCGGGGAGTTGTTCACCGGATTTCCAACAGCGGCTTTGGGCGAAGTGAAACCATCTGCCGATCATTTGCGTATTGCGATTGATGAATTTACACAAGCCATTAATACCAGCAAAGATGCTGCAAAAATAATCGGGTATCGCCTGGCAATTGCGCGGGCGTACTATGATTTAGGCGATCGTGCGAAAGCTGTAGAATTTGCAAATCAAGTAATTGCAGCAAATCCTCAGTATTTGCGCAGCGCTCAATTTGACCGCGTAGGTGGCATTGCCAATGAAATGGAATTGTACTTGTACACGGGTCAGGATGAGTTTCAACCCTTGCCACGCCTGGATTTTCTCGATCCGAAATATTTTACGACGGGTCCGACCGACACCAAACCGATTGCCATTTTGAAAGCGGAAGAAGCTTATCTGATTCTGGCGGAAGCGCAAATTGCCGACAATAACCTGCCGAATGCGAAAACGACTATGAAATCTTTATTGGAACAAATCGCCAAGCGTCCGGTTAGCTCTATCAACGACCGGGTAGAAGGTCGCGGTCGCCGCGGCGGTACGCGCCAGGATTATCCAGATTCAACGGTTTACACCATCGCTTTTGGACCAGGTGAGCCATTTGTTGCCGGTTTGGTTTTGAATCGTAAAGGGGCAAATGTAAGCGTACCTGCGGTGTCGGGCACTTCGGCAAATGCTGCTGAAATTGATGCGGTAATGACAGAAGAAGCGGCGCTAGAACTGCTGTATCGCATGCGCCAGGAGATTTTCATTGCTGAATCGCGGCGGATCATGGATTTGGGTATCAAATTCCCGCTATCGGAGTTGGAAATTAATAATAATCCGGCTGCCGCAGCAGTCGCCGACACTTACTCGAAGGCTCAGATTCCTTCGTTCATCCCTGATAACACTGGTATGGACGACTTCTCTGCCGACCGAAGCAACTTTAGAATTACCATCGCTTTTAATATGAATAAGGTGCTTGTGCAAAATCGCACTTCGCCGTTGGTATTGCCATTCCATTAAATGCAAACTGGTCTGGTGACTTAGAATCATCAGACCAGTCTTAACATTATAGCAACTTTACAAAATCATCTATTCTTATTACATTCACATTAGGAAAAGAAAGGTTTTTCAGAATATTAAAGTCAGCATCTTCCGAAACTAAAAAATCCGCTCCAGCAGCAATTGCAGCATCGGCAAACTTGTTATCCTCTTTGTCCTTATCAATTAAATTCCAATGAAAATAAGTTGGAATAAAATGTACGTTTGGAAGTAAATAGAGCAAATTTAAAAATCGGTCTGTTGTAGCCGCTCCGTATTTTTGATTTAGAATTTCTTCATATTCCAGCAATACTTCATGCGAAACGATCAACTCATATTTTTGTTTCAGAAGTGCCTGATAAACAGCATGATAAGGCGAACGCGATGTTAAACTAATCACCCAGACATTGGTATCCAGCACAACTTTCACAAAGTATCCTTTTCAATTTGAAAATGTTCTGTTTTCCAACGTTCAATGTCTTCCAACGTGTAGCCCTTGTCATCAAAAGCTTTGTCGGCTTCTTCCACCACTTTTTTTGCCAAAAAATCAATTAAGACTTGCTTCAATTCCAACAACTCTGCTTCCGACATTTGCCGGTCAAATAATTTTAATATTTCCAACTGTGCCGTATTCAATGCTGACATACTCCAATTGTTTAAATGCAAAAACTAAAATAGCTAAATTTTTAATAAAATACAATGTACTATAATGAAAATTATTTTATAAATCCTGGTTCAAGTCTCTGACTTGAACCCAATATCTAAGCGTCTCCCGACGCGATACTGCTACTAAAAAACATAATACAAGTCAAAAAACTAAAATAACCTCCAACTCCTAACATCAAATAAAAAACGTCAAATTGCAAATAAATAATCTCAAATAAAAAATAAATCACACCCTCCAAAACCGCAACAACAACACCTCCGCTGCCAAAAACAACAACGCCAAAATCACGCACCAGCGCCACAGCACGATCCCCTGACTCCGCTCTTCAATTTGCGCCGTGAGCACCGCCTCTTCCATTACATCTATTACATTCATATTTACACCGGCATCATTCGTTAATTGACTGGCAGTCAGATAGTTCAACGCCGATTCTTTCCGGTCATAATTAAAACCGTATTTTGCTAAAATTGTATCTTGATTCAAAAACAAATCATAAAATCCGGCGTCCAGCACTTGATTGCCAATCCCCAGAAAAACTTTGGAACCGACAATCCGTTGCTCTGGAATAAATTCACCGCCTTCACCGCGCAATTTATATACCAAATCGGTACTATTCGTTAAGTGCTCTGCTTCAATTACTTCATCGCGTCCAATCGTGTAAGCAATTTTTTTCACCCGCGCCGAAGACAATGCCATTTTATATAACATTGGTATAAAAATCTCGCCGCTTTGCGCCAGATTACTGAAATCTTCCTTCAACGGCGCTGCACTCACATATAAATTTCCCTGCCCAATTTGATATTTGGATAAAAACGCGCTGCCATCGCGATACGTCAGCAATTGCTCTTCATTCCGACCGCGTCCCATGCGGAAATTCCCTTGCGTAGTCGGCAATTTTAAATTCGCGCTGCGATTTTGATACACATCTCTAAAAATAAATTCCTCGGTATTAATGCTGCCGACGTTACGTTCCTGACTTTCAAATGCTTGCAATTCATTCGCCGGGAAAGCCGTCAAAAAACTGCGGTACGAATTCAAATCTGCCTGCCGACTCGGAAACACCAGCACATTGCCGCCATTATTCACATACTGCCGCAACTCCGCCGCCAAACCCGACGAAATCGCATTCACTTCATTCACCACAATCATCTGATAATTAGGGAATTCCGAATAATTAATATTCCGGCTGAACTGATTCGTCGCTTTAAAATTAGGAATGCCCGCAAACGCCGCATCTAGATAACGATTCGGCGCTTCTTCATTGATAATCAGCACATTAACAACCTCCGCCACATTAAACGCAAAGTAATATTGATCATCAAATTGCACCGGATAATCCGTAATGCCCAACTCGCCCGTGTGCCAGCCCGTACGCAAAATCGTGATCGGCACCGTGTCCGTCACTGCGCTGCCCGCCGGAATGCTCATCGTGCCCACCGGCTTGGTCTGCCCTTCGTAGCGAATTGTAAGTCGCACATTATCAGCATCTTCTGTGCTATAATTTCGCACCGACACCAACAAATCATTCGTCTGATTCACCATTTGCACCGGCGCTTCAAACCACGCCGAATCAATGCCCACATTGCGCTCCTGCACGGCTTGCAGCGGCACCAGATTGATCTCAAAAGTCGTATCGGTAAAGGTTTGCAAATCCGTCACATTCGCCTGAAAATCAGAGATTAAATACGCCGTTTGACTTTCAATACCGCTCGTATTCAACGCATTTTTCTGCCGCGTCAGCACGGTGGACAACTCGCGCGTGGCGGGCGAAATTTGTATCTCTTCGATCAGATTCAACGCATCTTCCCGACTCACCATGCGCTGGTGCCGCCCTTCAAAATCATTCGTCAGCACCTGAAATTCATCATCCACTGCGTACGCCTGCACGATCTCGCGGGCACGTTGCTTGGCGCGTTCCAGCAGCGGCGCATTCTGACTCAACGCGGTCATACTGAACGAGTTATCCACAAACACACTCACCGCCTTCTGCCCCTGCTTCACCTCGGCTGTCTGCGGAATAAACGGCTGCGCAAACGCCAGCACCAAAAACGTCAGCGTCAGCAGCCGCGCGATGAGCACCAGGATATTGCGCAACTTCGAGCGCGCACTCGTCTCCTCCTTCACCTCGCGCAGGAAGCGCACATTGGTAAAATACACCTTCTTAAACCGCCGGAAATAAAACAAATGCAGAATCACCGGAATCGCCAACGCCGCCAGTGCAAACAAAAATGTCGGAAACAGAAATTGCATTGATTATTGATTATTAACCATTGATGATTGATCGCTCACTCCTCACAAGATAACCGTTCACCAGATAACCAGCTCACTAGATAATGGCTAGAACGCCAAAAATACAGATTCCGTTGTAAACCGCAAGGATTTATTGAGGGGGGAATAGGGTTTCCGCACCAAAAGTAAGCACATAGAATAGGAAAAGGCGATATT
>CAZFBN010000016.1:0-55727 GCA_964517145.1 uncultured Saprospiraceae bacterium | reverse complement strand
CCCCAAAAAACTGTTAATCTGGCAGCTTAAATCTCCGAACTCACGTTAATTTATTTCTCTCTAAAAATTAGAATCATTGCAAGAATTGCCCGAAATTTGGAGTGCATTTCAAAAACACTCTTCCGATGAAAACTCCTAAACCCATCCGTTTTTATGCAATCCTTGCAATGGTGATAGTGATTTGCAGCTTCACCTTTGCAGAAAGGCAGCAACTTCCTAGTATCTTTGAAAGCTTGAATTTTCAGGAAGTTGTAAAGGTAGAAATTGAGACGGACATTGACTCGCTGCTCAATTCTAAAAGAACCGAAGCCGAGGTGCCGGGTACATTTTCTTACAAAGATGCGAGCGGTAAAGTGCAAACCTGGCAGATTGATCTGCAAGTGCGCGGTAAATTTCGTCGCCGTGTCTGTGAATTCCCGCCACTAAAATTGACCTTCCCGAAGAAAAAAATAATGGAAGCCGGCTTTAATGACCACAACGACCTCAAGTTGGTGGTGCATTGTGTGGACAACGAAGCGGGCGATGAATACATTTTGCGAGAGTATGCAGCGTATAAATTGTATCAAATTTTATCGCCAGAGAGCTATCGGGTACAGTTACTCCGCGTGAAATATCGGGATGACAACAGTAGTAAAAACTTTATGCGTTATGCCATTTTATTAGAAGATGAAGACGAACTCGCCGAACGCCTGGATGGTAAATTGTGTGAAGATTGTTATGGCACCCCAAAAGAAAATTATCGGGCAGAAAATGTCAATACACATGATTTATTTCAATATTTAATTGGCAATACCGACTGGAGTAGCAACATGCTGCGCAATGTCAAGCAATTGCAGTGTGCAAAAGATGGCAAATGCCTGCTGGTACCTTACGATTTTGACTTTTCGGGTTTTGTCAATACGCCTTACGCCAGCGTAGATCAAGTAAATATGGGTGTAAAAAGTGTGTTGCAACGGGTTTTCCTGGGCTTTGCACAGTCGCCTGAGGAGCTTCAGCCCACTATTGCTTTATTTCAAAGCAAAAGAAAAGACATGGAAGAAAGCATTCGGAAATTTAAGTTGCCCACACCAGAATCCCGACAGCAAATGCTAGATTATCTGACCTCCTTTTTTAAATGTCTGGATGCAGGTTTGGATTTAAAAAAACCAGGAAGCTGTTAATAAATATCCCTTGCAATTGAGCAATCAATGCGTCATGACGAGCCACCGTGGTTCTTTCTTTCGTTATTTGGTTGCTTGCACTTTAACTTCTATCTTTGCCAAAAAGCAGAGAAAGCATGTTTATATTATTGATTTCCATTGTGATTGGACTTTTCGTAGCCATGCTATTTTTAAATTTATACTTTCGCATTAGAGTTTTAAAAGTATATAAAAAGCTGGTGCAGAATCGAGTGGAATTTGGAGCCGCTCATTTTTTCAACCAACAAAAGATGGAAGAAGAAATCTATCCCAAATACCCCGCCGCGCGCGCCGACATTGAAACCTTTGTACGGCACATGCGCTATTCTATCAAAATGGCAACGGTGCTGATTGCGCTCATTACGCTGTTTGGTGCAATTTTGATGTATTATCGGCATGAGTAATGATATAAATAATAAACTTGTATCTTAATATTATACGAGCTTTATTATAGCTTTTAATAACACACCCTTGCCAAAACGCCTTTTATCCCTTAGCTTTGGCGAAATCTTGAATGACACTTCATGGAACTGAATGAACTGAGCGAACTGGAAGACGCGGTGCGCAACTCACCGGAAAATGTACCACTGCGTAAGTTGCTGGCGAACAAGCTGATGCAAGCAAAACGCTACGAGGAAGCGGAAATCGAATGGAAGGAAGCGCTGCGATTGGCACCGAATGATGTCCATTTAAAAATTGGTTTGGCGAATGCATTTTATGAGCAACAGAAGACGGCGCTGGGGCTGGTGGTGATTGAAGAGTTATTGCAATTGCCGATGCCGCCGGCGAGTGTTTATTTATTATATGCCAAATTATTATTAAAATCAAAACAGGCGGCAGAGGCGCAGGAGGCGTATGAAAAAGCGGTGTTGATTGACCCGCATTTGCGCGATGCGTTTCTGGAATCGGAGATTAACACCAAATTACAATCGAGCACTTACGGTGAGCCAGAGAAAATAAAATTACGACAAGGTGCTGATTATGAAAATGATACAGATAGCGGTTCGCTTCAGATTGAACGACCAAAAATTACGTTTGACAGTGTAGGTGGCATGGAGCGCGTGAAGGAAGAAATTCGCATGAAGATTATTCATCCGCTGAAGCATCCAGAGATTTATAAAGCGTATGGCAAAAAAATTGGCGGCGGTATTTTATTATATGGTCCACCGGGCTGCGGCAAAACACATTTAGCGCGGGCAACTGCGGGGGAGATTCAATCGGGCTTTATCTCGGTTGGCATCAGTGATATTTTAGATATGTATATTGGTCAGAGTGAACGCAATCTGCACGCTATTTTTGAAAAAGCCCGCTCGATGAAACCCTGCGTTTTGTTTTTTGATGAGGTGGATGCGCTCGGCGCCAGCCGAAATGATATGCGCCAAAGTGCAGGTCGGCATTTGATTAATCAGTTTTTGGATGAAATGGACGGCATCATGGCAGATAATGAAGGCGTGCTGATACTCGCCGCGACCAATGCGCCCTGGCATTTGGATGCAGCGTTTCGCCGACCGGGACGTTTTGATCGCATTATTTTTGTGCCGCCACCCGATGAGCCTGCGCGGGAAGCCATTTTTAAAATTGAATTGCAAGGTAAACCACTTGGGAGCCTTGATTTTACTAAGCTCGCGCGTAAGACGGCGGAATTCTCAGGGGCAGATATTAAAGCGATTGTGGATATTGCCATCGAATCCAAATTGGAAGAAGCAATGCGGAAAGGTGTACCTACTCCACTGGAAACCAGTGATATAGAAAATGCATTAAAAAAGCACCGCGCTACGACAAAAGAATGGTTTGGCACGGCCAAGAATTACGCACTTTTTGCAAATGAAGGCGGCTTGTATGATGATATTTTGGATTATTTGAAGATAAAAAAGTAATAATTTTTATTTTCCAACCTAAAGGTTGGGAGACGAAAAGCAGCGTAAACGCTGCACTACGATAAAAACATGAATCACCACCTCGAACGCGGTCGTTTGTTATTAGAACAAAATCGCCTGAAAGAAGCGGAGCGCGAATTCAAACAAGCATTGGCGCATGATCCACATGATACGATTGCGCTGATGTTGTTGGCGGAAGTTTACATTCAGGACAATCGTTATACCGAAGCATTACAATATAGCCAGCAGGCAGTGAGTCTGGAGCCGGAAATTCCCAGTCTTTATTACACCTTGAGCCGAGCTTATTTATATAATAAAAATACAAAAAAAGCGCGGGAGGCAGTGGCAGAAGGCAAGCGATTGAATCCCATTGATGCACATTTTTATTTAGTGGGGGCGCATATTGCGTATTATGAAGATAAATGGCAGGAGGCACTGAATGAAGCCGAGCAGGGTTTGCAATTTGATGCGGAAAATGTGCAGCTCATCAACATGCGAGCACAGGCACTGGTAAAGCTCAATCGCCGCGCAGAAGCCGGAGAAACAATTGATTACGCATTAAAAAATGATCCTGAAGATTCGTATTCTCATGCGAATAAAGGTTGGGTGTTGGTGGAAAAAGGGCAGTACAAAGCAGCAGTCGAGAGCTTTCGGGAGGCGCTGCGACTCAATCCGGGGAATATTTTTGCGCGACAAGGATTGCGAGAAGCTATCAAAGCCCAAAATCCATTATATGCTATGATACTGCGTTATTTTTTATGGTCGGCTAAGTTGAGCGAGCGCGGGCAATGGTTTTTTATTATAGGTATTTATGTTTTATATCGTATTATCGTCGGGCTATCCAGAAATTTCCCTGCATTGCAGCCATTCTTGATGCCTTTTATTGCAGCATATATCATATTTGCATTTTCTTCCTGGATTGCCAAACCTATTTCCAATCTTTTCTTACGCTTGCACCCCATGGGCAAGCACGCGCTCACGGAAGATGAAGTGCGGGGCTCTACGATTGCAGGAGCAGTAGCATTTACATCATTAAGCAGTCTTATCATTTATTTTATTACAAATAATGAATTATTTAACACTTTATTTATCATCATCGGTGTAATGTTAATACCTGCCAGTGGAGCTTTTATTCCTGAGCCAGGCACGCGGGCGCGACGGATGCTGATTGCATATGCCATTGGGCTTGGTGTGGTTGGTTTGACAGCTGTTTTGTTGCCAAATGCAGTATTTTTGTTTTTGATTTTTGCCTTGGGAATTTTTGCATATGGCTGGGTGGCTAATTATGCGATTATGAAAGATGCTAAAAATTTTAGGTAAATAAGTACCTCATATTTATTAAATTTTAGTAAATTTAGTAAATATGAGAAAAAAGGGGTTGTATGACACCATTTCAACGAGCCATTTTGGAAGGCATTCCTGCTACTTTGCCAATGCCGCAAGCTTATGATCCAAATGTTTCGCATGCACCAAAACGCAACATTGACGGGGTTTTGACGCAGGCAGAAAAAAAACTTGCCCTTAAAAATGCGCTTCGTTATTTCCAACCGGAACACCATGTCATATTAGCGCCAGAATTTGCAACAGAATTGGAACAATATGGTCGCATTTACATGCACCGTTTTCGTCCGGATTATGCCATGTACGCCCGCCCGATTGACGCGTATCCGCATCGTTCGCGTCAGGCAGCGGCAATCATGTTGATGATTCAGAATAATTTGGATCCGAAAGTTGCCAAGCATCCACACGAGTTGATTACGTATGGTGGCAACGGCGCCGTATTTCAAAATTGGGCGCAGTATCGCCTGACAATGAAGTATTTAGCGGAAATGACCGACGAGCAAACGCTGGTTTTATATTCCGGGCATCCGCTGGGGCTGTTCCCGTCGCATCGGGAAGCGCCGCGCGTGGTGGTGACGAATGGGATGATGATTCCGAATTACTCCAAAAAAGAAGATTGGAATAAATATAATGCCTTGGGCGTGACGCAATACGGGCAGATGACGGCGGGTTCGTTTATGTACATTGGTCCGCAGGGGATTGTGCATGGTACGACGATTACGCTCTTGAATGCTGCTCGATTGTTGGGTTTGACGTCAGCGATTGAATCGATAAACGATAAACACCTGAATATCAAACCCTTATCGGGTCGAGTTTTTGTAACCTCTGGATTAGGTGGCATGTCAGGTGCGCAGGCGCGAGCGGCGGTCATTACGGGTGCGGTGGGCGTCATTGCGGAGGTAGATGCCAATGCCATTCAGCAACGGGTAAGCGATCATTACATTCAACTGGAAAATATTTATACAGATGTAAATGATTTAATTATTCAAATTGAGAAATGTCGTAAAAACCGGATTGCTATTGCATTGATCTATCATGGAAATATCGTGAATTTGTGGGAAAAGCTGGTAGAACAAAATATTCTGGTAGAATTCGGCTCTGATCAAACTTCTTTGCATAATATTGACGATCTCGGTTACTGCCCGGTAGGTTATACTTTTGAGGAAGCCAAGCAATTATTAAACGCCGATAAAGAAAAATTTTTACAGGAAGTACAAAAAACGCTAAAGCGTCACGTTTTGGCAATCAACACCTTAGCGGAGCGCGGTATGTATTTTTGGGATTATGGCAACGCATTTTTATTAGAAGCCGGCAAAGCCGGTGCAGCAATCTGGCGCGACGAGCCAACGCAAATTTATAAATACCCGTCTTACGTGGAGGACATCATGGGACCGCTGTGCTTTGACTATGGATTTGGTCCCTTTCGTTGGGTGTGCACGTCGGGTGAGGAAAGCGATTTGCAAAAAACTGATCGAATTGCGGCGCAAGTCATTCGGGAAATTTTGCAAGATGCGCCGGAAGCAATTCATGCTCAATTGAAAGATAACCTGTTGTGGATCGAAGAAGCTGAGCAGAATATTCCGATCGTAGGCTCCATGTCACGCATTTTGTATGCGGATGCCGAGGGGCGCATGAAAATTGCGAAAGCGTTCAATGATGCCATTGCCAAAGGTGAAATTGCAGCGCCGATTGTGCTGGGACGCGACCACCATGATGTATCGGGTACGGACTCGCCCTATCGCGAAACCTCGAATATTTATGATGGCTCCAAATTTACGGCGGATATGGCGGTGCAAAACGTGATTGGCGATGCTTTTCGCGGGGCGACCTGGGTAAGTCTGCACAATGGCGGCGGCGTAGGCTGGGGCGAGGTGATCAACGGCGGCTTTGGCATGGTACTCGACGGCACGCCGGAAGCCGAGCGGCGCTTGCAAGCGATGCTGTTTTGGGATGTGAATAATGGCATAGCGCGGCGGAGTTGGGCGAGAAACGAAGGCGCGATGCACACCGCACAACGAGCAATGGCAGCCACCCCCGATCTGATAATCACCATGCCAAATGTGGCAGATGAAGCCTTGATTAACAATATTTTCGATACAAAAATGGAAGTACAATAAAAGCGCCGAAGCACGACCATTGTTAAATTTTCATAATATAACGAAAGTTTTTTCCCTATTACTTTGACTTTTTCGATAGTTTGTTCTAATATTGTACCGTGGATTCTGATCCTGAAGGAATCTGCATCTCCCCCCGTGCACGCTGGACCCTACTCCGGTTGTGTCATTTCTAATAAGAACAAAAAGGAAAACGCTGAACTTAACCAGGGCATCTAACATTTATTTTACAATCTATCCCATTGAGGCAACTCAATTCTTGAAGTATTTCCCCTTCAAAACTCGTTAAACTTTACCACTAATTTACACAGCAAAATTTACTGGAACAATCCGCACAGGTCATGCTGCCTGCCGTGTACGCTCTTGCTACCGCTAGGCCATGCTTCACTGTGTGAAAAAATATACACTCCGGTGTCTTTAGGTCGCCTCGAGTGTTGGTCATGTTTATTCATTTTTTTAAAAATTTGTAATCACAAAGACTATGATTCACAACTTTTACTATCGGCTCCTTTTCATGTTGCTCGTAGGAACAGCGGCTTTCCTATCGCAACCTGACACTGTTTACGCCCAGTCGAATGATGACTGGAACACCAACTGGGATTGGACTTGCGATGGTTGTAATGACAACAACCCTTGTACAGTTGATCTCTGTTTCTTTGGTCACTGCTTCAATATTCCATTGCGCAATTGCGGGAATGATTACGATTGTGAAATTAAAATTGCAAACGTAGAAGTGGGTGAATGCTATGTTGACCCTACGGACAACAAGAGTAAAGCTAAATTGAAAGTTTGCGTCTGGTGGCGCGAAGCACCAGCAAACAAAGACATTAAGGTTTCCATTAATGGACAGGAAAAAATTATTGATGTAGAGCGCAATCGAGATGGCGAATGCGTAGAATTTGTCATTCTTGCCAATGGCTCTACTAATAACAAAGTGTCGGCGCAATTTTTAAATACGGATGGCTGCAAAGACGAAAAGATTTATAAGGCACCGGCGGCTTGCGAACCTTTGCCTAACTGCGAGTTGGAGATCACAAAGGCGGCAGTGGGCGATTGCTATTATGACCAGGCATCTGGCAAAAGCAAGGCACCGCTTGAAATTTGTGTAAAATGGAAAAATCGTCCGTCGAATGAGAAAATTATGGTATCCATCAACGGCGAAACGAAATGGATCACGCCAAATGCAAGCACAGGAAGCGAATGCGTAACTTTTGCGGTGTTGGCAAATGGCAGCACAGGCAATGGCATTTGGGCAAAATTTGAGCGGTCGGATTATTGCATGGACGAAGCCAAATACAATACGCCAAACAGCTGTATTCCAGCCAATTGTGAATTAGAAATTACCAGTGTAAACGTTGGAGAATGTTATTTCGATCATAATGATTATAAAAGCAAGGCAAAACTGACGATTTGTGTAAAATGGAAAAATCGCCCGGCTAATGACGTCATTATGGTGTCCATTGATGGGCAGACCAAAACCATCACGCCCGGCAACACGAGCGGCAGCCAGTGTGTGGAGTTCATCATTTTAGCAAATGGTACAACGTATAATAACATTTGGGCGAAGTTCAAAAACACGCCAAGCTGCCAGGATGAAAGCAAGTACCATGCGCCACAAGGTTGCCAGCCATTGCCAGAGTGCGATTTGGAAATAACCAGCGTCAACGTCAGCAGCTGTTATTTCGATCACAATGATTACAAGAGTAAGGCGAAACTTACGGTTTGTGTGAAATGGACCAACCGTCCAGCCAACGAAAACATTATGGTGTCCATCAATGGACAATCACAAACCATAGCGACTTCCAACAGCAGCGGTTCAAAATGTGTAGAATTTGTCATTCCAGCCAATGGCGCTCAAAACCAAGGCATCTGGGCGAAATTCCAATACACTTCTAACTGCCAGGATGAAGCCAAGTACCATGCGCCGCAAGGTTGCCAGCCACTGCCAGAGTGCGATTTGGAAATCAAGAGCGTGAGTGTGAGCAACTGCTATTTCGATCACAATGATTACAAGAGCAAAGCGAAGTTGACCGTTTGTGTAAAATGGGAAAACCGTCCAGCCAACGAAAACATCATGGTGTCCATCAGCGGACAAACCAAGACCATCACACCTTCTAGCGCGAGTGGTTCTCAATGTGTAGAATTTGTTATCCTTGCCAATGGCGCGCAGAATCAAAACATCTGGGCGAAGTTTCAATATACTTCTAACTGCCAGGACGAAGCCAAGTACCATGCGCCGCAAGATTGTCAGCCTCTGCCAGAGTGCGATTTAGAAATTACCAGCGTCAACGTCAGCACCTGTTATTTTGACCATAGTGATTACCAAAGTAAAGCAAAATTGACCGTTTGCGTAAAATGGTCGAACCGCCCGTCGAATGAAAACATCATGGTGTCCATCAACGGACAAACCAAGACGGTTTCTCCATCTAGCGCAAGTGGTTCAAAATGCGTAGAATTTATCATTCCAGCCAATGGCGCACAGAATCAAGGCATCTGGGCAAAATTCCAATACACTTCTGACTGCCAAGACGAAGCTAAGTACCATGCGCCACAAAATTGCCAGCCATTGCCAGAGTGCGATTTAGAAATTACCAGCGTCAACGTCAGCAGCTGTTATTTCGATCACAATGATTACAAGAGTAAGGCGAAACTTACGGTTTGTGTGAAATGGACCAACCGTCCAGCCAACGAAAACATTATGGTGTCCATCAATGGACAATCACAAACCATAGCGACTTCCAACAGCAGCGGTTCAAAATGTGTAGAATTTGTCATTCCAGCCAATGGCGCTCAAAACCAAGGCATCTGGGCGAAATTCCAATACACTTCTAACTGCCAGGATGAAGCCAAGTACCATGCGCCGCAAGGTTGCCAGCCACTGCCAGAGTGCGATTTGGAAATCAAGAGCGTGAGTGTGAGCAACTGCTATTTCGATCACAATGATTACAAGAGCAAAGCGAAGTTGACCGTTTGTGTAAAATGGGAAAACCGTCCAGCCAACGAAAACATCATGGTGTCCATCAGCGGACAAACCAAGACCATCACACCTTCTAGCGCGAGTGGTTCTCAATGTGTAGAATTTGTTATCCTTGCCAATGGCGCGCAGAATCAAAACATCTGGGCGAAGTTTCAATATACTTCTAGTTGCCAGGACGAAGCCAAATACAACACGCCTCAGCCTTGCCAACCATTGCCAGAATGCGACCTGGACATCACCAGCGTCAACGTCAGCAATTGTTATTATGACCATGATTATCAAAGCAAAGCAAAGCTGACGATTTGTGTAGAATGGGAAAACCGTCCAACGAATGAAAACATCATTGTTTCCATCAATGGACAAAGCAAGACCATCACGCCGTCCAGCACGAGCGGTTCTCAATGTGTAGAATTTATCATTCCAGCCAATGGCGCTCAGAATCAGGGCATTTGGGCGAAGTTCCAAAATACACAATCTTGCCAGGATGAAAGCAAGTACAGCGCGCCGAGCGGCTGTCAGCCATTGTGCGATCTGGAAATCACCGACATTGCCGTGAGCGAATGTTTCTACGACGAGTTGACAAATTCTAGCTTTGCAAGGGTGAATTTGTGGGTCGATTGGTCGAATCGTCCAGGTAATGAAAACATTTTGGTGACTTTAGATGGTCAAACACAAACCATTGTACCAACGGCTCCAACTGGCTTGGAAAGTGTAGAATTTACCGTTCCTGCGAATGGCACAACCAATAATGTCATCACAGCAAGATTCCAAAATACAACCACTTGCAAAGATGAAGACAAATACAATGCGCCGCAGCCTTGTCAGCCACTGCCACAGTGCGAGGTTGAAATTATGGAGGTCCACGTTGGCGATTGCTATTATGACCAATGCGATTTGACGAGCAAAGCGGAATTGACCGTTTGTGTGAAATGGAAAGACCGTCCGGGCAACGAAAATATCATCGTTTCCATCAACGGACAATCACAAACCATCACGCCGACCGCCGCAACTGGCATGCACTGTGTTCAATTTATTATTCCTGCCAATGGCTCGCTCAACAACGATGTGACTGCTAAATTTGAAAGCACGACTGCTTGTCAGGATCAGGATAAGTACAATGCTCCACAAAATTGCCAGCCATTGCCACAGTGCGAACTTGAGATTATGCACGTAGAAGTGGGCAATTGCTACTACGAACCAGGCAATTCTGAAAGCAAAGCCAAGTTGAACATTTGTGTAAAATGGAACAACCGCCCTGCGAATGAGTCTATCATTGTCAGCATCGGCAACCAAACACAAACCATCACGCCGGCTAGCAGCAACGGTGTTCAGTGTGTAGAATTTGTCATTCCAGCCAATGGTGCTCAAAATCAAGGCATTTGGGCAAAATTCGAAAATACGCAGAGCTGCCAGGATGAAGACAAGTACAACGCGCCACAATCTTGCCAGCCATTGCCACAATGCGACCTGGACATCACCAGCGTCAACGTCAGCAACTGCTACATTGACGCCAGCACGGGTCACAGCAAGGCAAAATTGACCGTTTGTGTAAAATGGGCAAATCGTCCAGCGAATGAAAACATCACGGTTTCGATCAATGGACAGTCTCAAACCTTCACACCTTCCAGCGAAAGTGGCACGAAGTGTGTAGAATTTGTGATTTTGGCAAATGGCGCGCAGCAACAAGGCATTTGGGCAAAATTCCAAAATACGCAATCTTGCCAGGACGAGCACAAGTACAACGCGCCACAACCATGCCAGCCGCTGCCACAATGCGATCTGGACATCACCAGCGTTAGCGTGAGCAACTGTTACTACGACCATAGCGATTATCAAAGTAAAGCAAAGCTCACGGTTTGTTTGAAATGGACGGATCGTCCGGGTAATGAAAACATTGTCGTTTCCATCAGCGGTCAGACCAAAACTGTTTCCATCGGCAATACGAATGGCACTGCTTGTGTAGAATTTATCATTCCATCCAATGGTTTGCAAAATCAAGGCATTTGGGCGAAATTCCAATATACCCAGTCTTGCCAGGATGAAGATAAATACCATGCACCGCAGCCTTGCCAGCCGCTGCCACAATGCGACCTCGACATCACCAGCGTAAGTGTGAGCAACTGCTACTACGACCACAGCGATTATCAAAGCAAAGCGAAGTTGACCGTTTGTGTAAAATGGACCAACCGCCCAGGCAATGAGTACATTGTAGTGTCGCTCAACAATCAGTACAAAACGATTACGCCTTCCAGCGCGAGCGGCTCACAATGTGTGGAATTCATCATCCCTGCTAATGGCGTACAAAACCAAGGCATCTGGGCGAAGTTCCAATACACCACTGCTTGCCAGGATGAAGCCAAATACAACGCACCTTACAATTGCCAGCCGCTGCCTCAATGCGACCTCGACATCACCAATGTGAGCGTGAGCGATTGCTACTTCGACCACAGCGACTACCAGAGCAAGGCGAAGGTGACCATTTGTGTAAAATGGACCAACCGCCCAACGAACGAAAACATCGTGGTTTCTACCAATGGGCAAACCCAAGTGATCTATCCAGGCTCTAGCTCAGGCAGCCAGTGCGTTGAATTTATTGTTGCTGCCAATGGTAGCCACAACAATGGCATCTGGGCGAAGTTCCAATACACTTCTAGCTGCCAGGATGAAGCCTTCTACGATTTGCCTTACGCTTGTTACCAAACGCAAGAATGCGAGCTCGACATTACAGGCGTGAGCGTCAGCAATTGCTACTTCGATCATTCTGATTACAAGAGCAAAGCAACCCTGAAGGTGTGTATCAAATGGGAAAATGCACCTGCCGGTGAAAAAATCAAATTGCTCATCAATGGTCAGGGCAAGCTCATTGCATTCAATGCTTCCAGTGGCAGCGTTTGTGTAGAATTTACGATTCTTGCCAATGGCCTTCAAAATCAGGGCATCTGGGCAAAGTTTGAATACACAACCGATTGCCAGGATGAAGCGTTCTACAATGCGCCTTACGCATGTAGTCCTTACGGTTTAGCGATTGATAATAGCCAAACGCTGATTAACGCTGCACCCAACCAACTGACCAAAGCTGCAGCAGAAGCGGACGTAGCAGCATTGACGGATATCGAAGAAACGCCAGGGGTGAAGGTAGAAAACCTGCCGGCAGTAGCCATCGAACGGGAAACTGCACCAACCCAACTGCGCGTATTCCCGAACCCAACTCGCAACGAATTAAATGTTGATCTGAAAGCTTTTGTCGGCAAAGCCGCTACGATTCAGGTGTTCAGCGCGGTGGGCAAGGTGGTGTACGAACTCGATCTCGATGAAGTCACAATGGAAAAGATGCAGTTGGATGTGCGCCAATACGCCAATGAAATGTACCTCATCAAGGTGCATGTTCCTGGGGAAGGCACCTTCACACAAAAATTCATTGTAAGCAAATAATCTTTTTATCTCAAAACGGCATGACAGAACGCCCTGGCTTACTTCGGTAAGTCAGGGCTTTTTAATTATAAAAATGTGCATTATGGATAAAAGAGGTTGTAATTCATTGCTTTATTTTCTATTTACGAATGCCTTAAATTTTAGCTAAACGTTTAGCTTATCCAGCAAAAATTTTAGGGTAGGTAGGGTAAATTTTTTACGTTGTAGGGGGTAAAAAAACGCCATCCATTTTACTATGAAATGAATGGCGCGACCTTATGAGTAGTGATGGGTTTATTCAAACCTAAATATTCAAGCCGTTTTAAAATCAATAATCAATAGTGGAAACAAATTGCAAAAAATGCACGGTGTATTACATCATAAACAATTGCATTATGATATATTTATTTATAAAACAATAAGTTTTATTACAAAAGAATCAGTGCGCGATCTTTTACAATAGCTTTAAAAATAGACTGCTGTAATTATTTGTTTGGGTAAGTAACTATGGAAGTTCGTGTGTTATACTTTGTTGGGTAAGTTGTCACAACATTTGATATTTAAAACGCTCAAGGGAAAATAATATTGCACAGTGCTACAAAATTAGTGCTAATTAATTAAAAAGCAAAACATTAGGTCGAAAAAATAAGCTGCGCTTTTGTTAAAATAAAAAATATGACGCACACCGTTTTCAATTGACCAATTGATCCACTTTATACTCCAACTCTTCCAGCAAAAAAGGTTTGGACAAATAGCTTTCGGCACCCACTTCACGCGCCACCACTTCCACATTGACGATTGCTGAGATGAGAATGATCGGAATGTCTTTGGTATCAGGATTTTTGCGCAACAAAGGGATAATTTCATCGCTATCAATATCGGGGAGCCACAAATCGAGAATAAGCAAATCAGGCAGCAGCGGTGCATTTTCATTCAAATAATACAGCACCTCCTTACCCGTGCTGAAGCTAGTGACCTCATATTTAGGATTTAATCGCAACGTTTGTTCGATCACGTTTATAATCTCAGGATCATCATCACAAACTAATATATGCTTCTTTTTTGTATTGGTATAGGTCATGGTCATAATAAAAGATTGGCTATGCAAAAATTTTACATGTGACAACATGCAATTCTCAAGAAAAAACTTTGCTGCTTCATTTGTTTGAAAAATAGCCAAGTAAATTTTTTGTAGCCTTTTTAATTTTTAATGAGCAATCTTACTGCTGCAAATAAGTTGCGAAATTAAGCCCAAGCAATTTTTTACAAAATTTCCGGTACTTTTCCTTCCTCATACGTTGAGCTTGTTTAAAATTAATGAAAAATCGTAATATCTTTTCAAACTAAGCTCCTACGTTCTCGTATTTTGGAAGATTCAACAATCTACTCTTGAATAAGAGAATGTAGCGTCGAATTGCCTCTGTCATATTAAATAAAATCGTCAATTTTAAACAAGTTCGTTGTATGAAAATCGTGGATGAACCTGAATGTTCGGATCAAATGTTGAAGTATAACAAACGAAAAAACAAAATTCCTACTAAAATATCATAAACAGTTTTGAATGAATCACGCGGTTGCTCCAAAATCAGCTCCTGTTATTGACGGAAAAAAGATGGAAGCTTTAATCAACTCCCTGGATTGGTCGAAAACGTCCTTGGGTACCCCCGACACCTGGCAAACTACCTTACAAACCTCGCTTCGCCTTTGTATGAATGCCTGTGTGCCAATATTTATATGGTGGGGCGACGATCTGCACTTTTTTTACAATGACGCCTGCGAACCTATCCTCGGCGAGCATTATACCACTGCCATTGGCACCAATGGACAGCAGGTTTTTTCCGATTCGTGGGAACAAGTATTGCCTGCATTGAAAAAGGTACTCTACCACGGGGATGCTCTTCAATTGAAAAAACGAACATTTCAGTTTCAAAATGCCAATGATGTTTATTTCGATTTTGCATTGAATCCAATTTTAGAAAATACGGGAGATGTCTGCGGGATCTTTTGTTTTGTTACTGAAAATAAAGAGTCGCCTGATTCGCAGGAAAAAATAGAAGCAGCCCTTCGCGCCAATGAAGAACGCTATCGCGCTTTTGTTTCGCAGAGTTCAGAAGCCATTTGGCGATTTGAGTTGGAAGAACCGCTCGATACGACCTTGCCGCCGGATGTACAAATCGAACATTTTTATAAATATGGCTATCTCGCAGAGTGCAATGATGTGCTGGCAAAAATGTATGCTTATGAAAAAGCAGCCGACATCATCGGCGCACGGCTCGGCGACCTGCTGCCGGCTTCTGATGCTACAAATGTCGCTTATTTAGAGGCGTTTATAGCAGCATCGTATCGGCTCACAGAAGCTGAATCCAATGAAATAGATCGGGACGGGCAGCCTCGCCATTTTTTGAACAACCTGATCGGAATTGTTGAAGACGGATGGTTGCTGCGCGCCTGGGGCACTCAACGCGACATTACCAAACACAAACAAACCGAAACTGCTTTGCGCGAAAACGAACGCAACCTGCGGCTACTCACCGACGCAATGCCCGTTTTGATTTCTTATGTTGATAAAAGCCTTCATTACCGCTTTGTCAATCGTCATTACACCCAATGGTTCAGTCTTGAAAAAGCGCAAATCGAGGGTAAGCATACGCGCGAGGTACTGGGAGAAGCTGCTTTTCAAGCCGTTTTTCCAAATATCGAAAAAGTATTATCCGGTCAGGAAATTAAATTAGAGCAACTTTTACACTATAAAAATGCCGGCACCCGATTTGTCAGTGTCAATTATATTCCTGATATTCAAGCAAATGGCGATGTAAATGGCTGGTATGCTTTGGTACAGGACATCACCGAGCGGAAGCAAAACGAAGAAAAGCTGCGAGAGCGGGAAAATGAATTGCATACGCTGGCGAATACCATTTCCCAACTCGCCTGGATGGCGGATCCTGATGGTTATATTTTTTGGTACAATGAACGTTGGTACGAATACACCGGCACTACCCCTACTCAAATGGCAGGCTGGGGCTGGCAATCGGTGCACGACCCGGACATGCTGCCGCTGGTTGTAAAAAAGTGGAAACAATCTTTGGAAAGCGGGGAGCCGTTTGAAATGGAGTTTCCTTTGCGTGGCGCAGATGGAGTGTTTCGTTGGTATTTGACGCGTATTAATCCCTTATACGATCTTCAAGGGAACATCATTCGTTGGTTTGGTACCAATACAGATATTGACGAGCTGCGCCGCATGCGCGAAACCTTGCTCGAAAGTGAACGCCAATTACAGCACCTTGCCAATGCAATGCCGCAGGTGGTCTGGATCGCCAATCCGGAAGGAATCGTCACTTATTACAACAATCGAGTGCTGGAATTGGATGGCATTTCAAAAACTGAAACAAACGAATGGCATTGGGAACCGATGGTACACCCCGATGATTTGGAACAAACTTCCAACATTTGGCAGCACGCCGTGCAAACAAAATCGAATTACTCCCATGAGCATCGCCTGCGCCTGAAAGACGGCTCGTACCGTTGGCACTTGAGCCGCGCCTTCCCTATTCTTGATTCGGATGGAAATTTGACGCGCTGGTATGGCACAGCAACGGATATTGACAATCTGAAACGAACTCAACAAGAATTGGCAGAGAGCCAAAAACGCTTCCAGGATTTAGCTGATACGACACCAATTTTAATTTGGCAAGCAGGGATCGACAAAAATTGTTATTATTTCAACCGAGGCTGGCTCGAGTTCACCGGGCGCACCTTCGAGCAGGAACAAGGCACTGGCTGGACAGAAGGGATACATCCAGATGATTTCGATCATTGCCTTCAAATTTATTTTGCTGCGTTTGAGCAACGCGAAGCTTTTACAATGGAATATCGCCTTCGCTATAAGGATGGAAACTACCGCTGGATTTTTGATCGTGGAGTGCCTACTTACGATTCCAATGGGAATTTCACTGGTTTTTTAGGCGGTTGCATTGATATTGAAGAGAAAAAAATAGCTGAAGCGCAAAAAGATGCTTTTATTCGCATTGCCGGGCACGAATTGCGCACGCCCCTCACCAGTTTGCTTGGTTACCTCAATTTGATTCAAAAAAATGGTCAAGACCAGGCATCCATCGATTATTATGTAAAAAAATCCTACGCCAGCTCTCTCAAAATGAGAGGACTCATCAATGACTTTCTCCATTTTTCGAGTGTATTACCAGGTCAATTTTCTTTTAAACTAAGCACTTTCCATTTTGATGAAATGGTAGCTGAAACCATAGAAAACATTCGGCTTTCCTACCCGCATTATCGCATTTTGATAACTGGGGAAACAGCTCAACAAATTCACGCCGACCACAGCCGCATCGAGCAAGTTATTTACAACCTTATTAATAATGCCATCAAATACTCTCCCAAAGTCCACCAGGTAGAAATTGCACTCCAAACAGAAGCAGAAAGTGTGATGCTGAGCGTTTCCGATCACGGCATTGGCATTGCGCCAGAAGAATTAGAACACATTTTCGACCGCTTTTATCGCGCCAGCAATACCGGCAAAATCAGAGGCATGGGCTTGGGGTTATTTATTGTAAAAGAAATTATCGATTTTCATCAAGGAACCATTTCGGTAGAAAGCCAAACTGGCATCGGCACTACTTTCACCATCACTTTGCCCATTGCAGGTGTTGGCACTATGGAGCAAAATTAAATTTTAAATAAAAAGATGTAAATATTATTGTAAATCAGATTGTTATTCATTTAAAAATGGAATGTTGGAAAAGTGGAATAGCGGAATAATGGAGCCCATTGCCTTCCATTATTCCGCTATTCCAAATAAAAGTACGCAGACGCAAGGTAGCACGTACAAACAAAATTCGAGACGACGGATGTTCCCTTTAAGGTTTAGGCTCTTTACCAATCGAAATTAAATTTGCAAATAAGCGGTATGCCCCGGAAACGCCGCTCGGTAGTTCGCGGAAGAAGGAATAACCCGTGTAAATATAATGTCCCTTGCCGTAAGATGCTACCAACAAGCCGCCGTCGCGGGCGGGCTCGCCAGGATCATTGCAAGACAGAATCGCCTCAAATTGCGGTGCCCATTCATTTGGGAAATACAAACCGCGCTCCTGTACCCAACCTTCAAAATCTTTGGACGTAATTTTATTTGGATAATTCAATACTGGGTGCTCCGGTTTAAGAAAGCGTACCGGCACATCCTCCACCGTGGTGCGGTCGCGCGAAATTTTGAGCGGATAAGGCGCGATTTCATTCATAGGTATTACCAGATCGTTGGCAGTATTGTATTGTACGATGAGCGTACCGCCGTTGTTGACGTATTCCATCAATTTAGGTTGTGCAAAACGCAAGCGCTCTTTGGTGTTGTAAGCGCGCACCCCCAGAATGACTGCGTCGTATTTTTTTAAATTTTCAGCCGTTAAATCCCGATCATCGAGCAGCGTTACATTGTAACCAATTTGCTTCAAACTCGCCGGAATCACATCGCCTGCGCCCATGAAGTAACCCACGCGATCCCCCGCTTTTTTAATATCGATTTTTACCACGCGCGACGCCGCCTCGCGCAGCACGGTTTGAGTCGGAATGTGATCGTACTGAATAAAAACTACCTCTTTGCTATACGTCTTGCCATTGACTGTTACCATAGGCAGCAGATCGCCTTCGCTTTGATTTTCAGGCGCAAAGAGCTGAAAACGCACTGTTTGTTCTTCGCCTTTTAATTTGAGATTGAAATCGAGCTTCGCGGGTTCTGTGCGCCAACCTTTGGGAACCGCCAGCGCAATACTGCCGCTGACTTCAGGTACAGCAGATTTCAACATGATGGTCACATCTTGCGGAGCACCATTGGAAAATACATATACTTTTTCTGAAATATTTGCAAATACCGGTGGCGTAATTTCAAACGGGCGATATACTTCTCCTTTTACATCATCGACGCGCTTATGAATCACTTCTTGTTCAAAATCCAACGGCTCGCCATTAATCAACAAATTAAAACGAATCTTCAAAGCACGAGGCGTTTCGGGCAACCCGCGCAGGAGTTGATCTTCCACGGTGTACATCCCCAATTCCCAGGATTTGTTGAGCCAATAAGAATTGGTGAAGGCAATGTCTTCCGGCATTTTGATGCGATGCTGCGTGCGATTGGATTCGTTGAAAAGCAGCGTATCGTTCAGGGCGCGTTCCTTATTTTCAGGCAGAAACACAATGGATTTTAAAAGAACAGGCACCTTAGAGCGGTTGATGGATTCAATATTCAATTCTACAACTTGATCCGGCGTAGCGGAATAATCATTGGCAATCACCTCTACAAACAAGCCCATACAGGCTTTTATAACTTCCTTAATTTCAGCGAGTTTTACACGTTTCCAGTATCCATCGGGCAAGGCGTTCATGCGTTTGTACGCTTCCATGAGCTTGGGCACACTCGCGCTCGGATTATTGTATTGAAATTCTTTTTCAACTTCTGCAAGGATTTTACCAACAGCCTCGCCGCCCTTCACACGCGTCCAGGTGGTATTGATGCCTTCAAAAATATCCGATTTGCCTTTTGGCATGTCGCCTTTGAGCATTTTCAAATATTCAAGTTCAGAGCCACGCACACCTGCCGAACCAAAACCTTGACACTTGTGCATGCTGCGACTTTCGGCAGCGATTTCGTTGTTGGATTTACCTTTAATCGGGTAGAACACGCCGATGTCAACGCTCATCAGATCGGTTTTATCCACTTTTTCAAATGCCTCCTGGCTGCCATAAAACCACCAGGTCGTATTGAGAAACAAACGCTTCGGCTGCCAGGTTTCCACATATTTTAATTGTTCTGGGTACACGTCTTTTTTGCCCGCGAGGTCAAACGCCTCGTAGGAAAGCATAGCAGAACTTGTGTGATGTCCATGGTTGGGGCGGGTGCCATCGTGGTCAAAACGATTGATAATCACATCCGGTTGCCATTTGCGAATCGCCCAAATCACGTCCGAAAGCACCGCCTCTTTGTTCCAAATTTTGAGCGTTTCATCAGGATTTTTAGAATATCCAAAATCGTTGGCACGCGTAAACATTTGATTGCCACCATCAATGCGCCGCGCTGCAAGCAACTCCTGCGTACGAATAACTCCCAACAATTCCTCGATTTCCGTTCCGATCAGGTTTTGACCACCGTCGCCACGTGTCATGGAGAGGTACGCCGTTTCCGCTTTTTTTTCATTTGCCAGGTAAGCAATCAAGCGGGTATTTTCGTCATCCGGGTGCGCTGCTACGTACAACGCCGATCCAAGGAAATTCAGCTTTTGAATAGCTTCGTGAATATCGCCGGACGTCCAGCGTTTGGGGGCTTGCGCAAAAAACAGCTGCGTCGTCAGCAGACAAAGGAGCCACAAAATATACCGTTTATTCATGGTCAATAGGTGATTAATAATGGAAAATGGTAAGCCCTGATGTATCATCAGAAAAGCAAAGATAAACGCTTCTGTGTAGAATGCAGGCAATCAAGTCGTTAAGAAAATGCTAATGGTGGGGATATTGGATATTGGATTTTGGTATTTTGGATTTGAAATTTAATATTTGACATCTACTTTAAAGTTCGATGTGAATGTGATCGTCATGGCGAGCAGCACGACAACCATGAAAGCGGATTTTGGCGAAGTTTTGAAAACGGAAGCGCTTTTTTAGATGTGGCTCCAAAAACATACGCCGAATGGAGGGGTCATTAGCAAGCAGGCGAATGAGTTCCCGGGTGCGGTGTTCATCCAAAATCAATTCTTTTTTGACAAACCATGCCATGTATTGATTGATGTCGTACTGCCAATATCCACGCCCTTTGCAAAGAGCGGTTTGATTGAGCTCCGTTTTTTTTGGCGCTTCAAAAACCCCGTACCCCGTGAAGGAGGGCTTTTGATTACAGGGTTTTCCTGCTTTTTGATAAAAAAATGCAAGGTCTAGTTTTTCACCATCGTCGTGGCTACGGTGCGGCAAAAGCGGAAAATTTTTCCAAAAAGGGAAATTGGCATCCAGATAAACAAGTTTGGCATCGGGATATTTTTGTTGCAATTGCGAGGCAACACGCTCTACCGCAAATTTTAATTCTGTCGTTACGTAGTGCCGATTCAACAAACCATACCAGCTATTTACAGGTCGAATAGCCGAATTTGAAAATACCGGCAATGGCATTCGCCCGAAAAAAGGTGCAACAAATGGAACAACAAGGGCACTTAACAATAAATAGACGCTTAAAAACGCACCAATTTTGATCCAATTTTTTTTAAAAATTTCAGGAAATAAAAAAAAGATGGAGGTACAAATCAACAATGCAATACCGCCAATTTGCGTAATTATGGTTAATAACACAAATAACAACAGCCAAATAAAAAACCGTATGATTTTCAAATTATTTAAAATTGATATTTAATACTGTAAATTTGGCATTTATTTTTACTTTTTAAAAATTTATTTGAAGTAAAGGTTGACAATTTTATATACTTGTTATAACTTTGACTGCAATCTGAATGAGCAATATTTTTGAGCGCAATCTCTCCCAAAAAATCTTCCCTCGGCTAAATTCCTTTTCTAACTCTTGCTTTGTGGGTTGTATGGATTACAAAGCGATTAAACCTCATTTCTTGTTTTTAACAAACTGAACCCCATTTGTGTATTCACACATTTGGGTACGAATGTTTTTCTATTGCTGGTGGTGCTGTGCGCTATTTTTCAACAAGAGAAAAGGTGCGTGTAGCTGCAATAGCGTTTGCGATTTTTTCCGAATCGCGATAAATGACGCCCAAAATGCCGCCCGCCACGTAATTGTCAAAACCCAAAAAACTTAAACCCCTAAACTTATCGGTACCAATCAATTGAATGGGTAAGCCATGTGCATCCAGCAGCCTGTCGGTATCCTCCAGAAAATCCTGCAATTTAGCTTGATACCCTGTTGCCAAAATAACGGTGTCAAATGCATATTTTTCATCATTTGTAAAAACAACTTCCCGATTTGTAAAATGGCTGATGCCCGGCAAAACCTTAATGTTGCCGGCTTTGATCTGCGCCACCGTACCGATGTCAATCACCGGCGTCTTGCCCGAAGCACGCAACTGCGCGGCTGGCGGCATTTTGGGCGTTTGAATGCCATATTTGGAAAGATTACCCACCATGAGCGTTCGCATCAAAGTGCCGAGGCGATCACCTAACCAGGTTGGCAATTTCGATAAGCGCAAGGCAGTCAATTGAGTTGGTCCGGCAAAGCTGTCACGTGGCACGATATTGACCGGACTGCGCACAGAGAGCCAAGTTTCCACCTGGTGTTCGCTGAGGTCAAGCGCAATTTCTGCGCCGGTATTGCCCATGCCCACTACCAGCACTTTTTGATCGTGAAAGGGATCGGCATTCTTGTACAAACGGCTGTGTATGATGCGTCCTTCAAATTTTTCTTCGCCTTCAAACAACGGGCGATTCACGGCACGATTCACGCCAGTGGCGATTACCACTTGCTCGGCTTCCCATTTTTTGCCACTTGCGGTTTTGACGCGCCATTTATGATTGTTTTTTTTAATAGAAATCACCTCTTCGCCGAAATGTGGTTGAATATCAAAGGCTTTTGCATACATTTCATAATAATCTACCAACTTTTGCCGGGGTACGTAGCGTGGATAATCTTCTGGAAAAGGCAGGTGCGGCAAATGCGACAGTTCCTTCACGGTGTGCAGGTGCAGGCGATCATAATGCTCGTGCCAGGCACTGGCAACATGATAGGATTTTTCTAAAATTTCAAAAGGGATATTCAATCTGCGAAGCCTTCCGGCAATGGCTAAACCCGCCGGACCCGCGCCGATGATGAGTACAGGTGATTCGTTCATTTTTTGTGATACTAATTGATGCTGTGAACGCTATGGTTACTTTGGATGCTGGATACTTTAGCAACACGTAGCGAGTATCAAAGGCATCGTGCAACAAGCATCCATCATCAAATCCATTTCATCAGGAAATCTACCAATTTCTGTTTGATTCGGGTATAAGGCGGCATAATTAATTCTACACCACCCCAAAAATTTTGTTGAAAAATGCCTTTCGCATTAGAAAAAGCTTCAAAACCAAACCAGCCGTGTGCCTTGCCGATGCCGCTATTGTTGACGCCGCCGAATGGCAAGTCAAAATTAAAATAATGAACCTCGCTGTGATTGATGCTGACCGCGCCGGAGCGGGTGCTGTTAATAACCTGATGAATGCTACGCTTATTTTTACTGTAAATGTATAATGAAAGCGGTTTTTCCGTCTTATTAATGAAGGTAATAACTTCCGATAAGTCCTTGTAAACCAGCACCGGAAGCACCGGACCAAAAATTTCTTCCTGCATCAGTTTGGAATCTAAAGGCACGTCCATCACCAGCGTAGGCGCGATGTAGTGATCCGCTGCATCATACATGCCACCTTTGATAACGCGCGCACCTTTGGCAACCGCATCGTCCACGTAGCTTTTCACGCGTTCAAAATGACGAAGCGCAATGAGTCTGCCATAATTGTTGGATTGTTGCGGATTTTCACTGAAAAAATGCGCCATTTTCTGCTGGATGCGTTCCAAAAAAGCATCTTTTACATCCTCGTGCACAAAAAGGTAGTCCGGCGCGATGCAGGTTTGACCGGCGTTGGTAAATTTTGACCAGGCAATGCGGCGAGCGGCGAGATCAAGATTGACATTTTTGTCCACAATGGCGGGCGACTTGCCGCCTAATTCCAATGTTACCGAAGTCAAATTTTTAGCAGCAGCAGCCATTACGATTTTGCCAATGGCAGGCGAACTCGTGCAAAAAATATGATTGAACGGCAATTCCAACAAGGCTTGCGCCACTTCTGCATCGCCTTCTATAATGGCAACTTCGTTTTCGTCAAACAAAGTGGGAATAATTTTAGCCAGGATCGAAGAAGCGTTCGCGGATACTTCTGAAGGTTTAATCATCACGCAATTCCCCGCAGCGATGGCAGCAATGAGTGGTCCGAGTGTCAATAAAATTGGGAAATTCCAAGGGGCAATTATCAACACAACTCCCTTAGGTTCATGCACAATACGCGAAGTAGAATTTATTAATAACAATGGAGAAGCGACGCGTTTGGGTGCCATCCAACGGCGGAGGTGGCGCATGGTGTGGTGCAATTCGTTTATCACCGGATAAATTTCTACCAAATCCGCCTCCATCGCTGGTTTACGTGCATCGGCATAAACCGCGTTGCGAATTTCCTGCCGGTATTCCAATAAAGCTTTTTCCAACTTGCGCAATTTAGCAATGCGTTCGCGAGCGCTAGTATTTGCAACGTTGAATTGATGCGCTTTCTGTAATTCAAAAATGCGATGAATCTTGGCTTTATCGAAAGTAGTTGGAACAATGGTCGCTGTCATTTTTATAAAGGTTAAAATTTCATTCAATGGTTTCAAAAAATCTATTTGCGAAATTTCGCTAAAATTTTATTTGTTTTTTACAAAAAATAAAAAATATTTTTTATGAAATCGTATAACAAAAAATGTTATCTTTACCCTAGAAACACGCTTGTAAAAATACTCTCAACGCTATTCTATCTTACACCAATATCGGTCAAACAAGCTCAGCCCCTGTGGAGCGCCGCTTGGTAGGAAGCAACACACCCTTTCGATTTTTCCCATGCACGCTGAACGACACTTTATAAATTAGGACACTAGGCATCCTATACTGGTCGTTGTAGTGGTTCGTATGCAGCAATTTTTTTTATATCAAAAAAATACTTATCTTTATTTATTGAATACAAAAACCAATTTAAGTATGAGAACATCTGTTGCACTCGTAGTCTTTTTATTGCCCTTGGTATTGTGTGCCCAAAGTAAAATGCAACTGCCGAATGGATGGGATTATGCCGTTCTGGAAGCAGGCAGTGGTGCTAAAACCACGCGGCAAAAAGCCATTGAAGCGCACTTTACAATCCGCGATGTAGATGGTAGAATTTTAGGTTCCACGCTGCCGCTGGGCGCGCCGAGCTACCAGATTTTGTCTGAAAAAATGGACAAATTTCAAACCGCCTGCGAAGCGACTGCCGAAGGTGGCAAGTACATTTTTTACATTCCTGCCGAGGATTTCAAAAAAGTAATGGGCGGTACACTGCCTCCCGGTATGACCATCACGGGCGATCATGTAGAATGGGAAATGTCCATCATTCGGGTATTGCCCGCCAAACCTTCCGTTGCTACCCTGGTGCTGGGCACGCTCAAGAGCCAGGGCGCAGATGCTGCTTATCAGCAATTTCAGCAGCTGAGCAATGACAGCGGAGGCAATGTGTATTTTGGCGAAGTAGCCGTCAACAGCCTTGGCTATGCCTTTATCGCGGCGGGTAAAATCGAGGAAGCCGTTAACATTTTTGAGTACAATGTAAAAATGAATCCTTCTTCTGCCAATGCGTACGACAGCCTCGCCGAAGGACTGATGAAAGCTGGACAGAAACAAGCTGCCATTGAGCACTATCGTAAATCACTGGAAATCAACCCAAATAATGAAAATGCGCGGAAAATGATCGGCGAATTGGAAAAGCAATAGAAGGGTTGAAACTTGTCAAAAAAGGATGTTATCGTTGGAACGGTAGCATCCTTTTTGATTTTAAGACGTGTTTTAAAATTGTTGCAAAAGCTTTGTTGGATGTTGGTGTTTTTATGACAAGTTAATAAAATCTAATATTCAGCTTGTATAAATATACTTTTTTCCTAGCTTTATAGCGTTGAAACAATAATCACGACTTGATAACTACATAAAACAGAACTCCATGCCAAGTATCAAAGATTTGCTTGCCGATGACATGGGCAAAACGATTGAAGTGTTGAAACCAATTTTTTCAGCAAAAGACAATGATTTATACAATAGTATCATTCTACAATCTGGGCGCTACAATTCCCTACAAAAAAAGGTGAGAGATAACCTACTCGATCAGCGAGATGCCGACCGCGAAGAGGCGCGTATCCGGGTAGCCCTGACGGATTTGATTGACCGGTACGAACGCAATTATGGACAGATTGCAGTGCCGCAGGGGCTGAGCAATACGTCGCCGGCGCCTCCTGCCAACGGTAATGTTGATCAACTAGTGGAAAATACCACGATGGACATTCTGTTCCTCGCGGCAAATCCTAAAAACGAAGCCCGGTTGCAGGTGGATGTCGAATTCAGTAGAATTGAGCAGCGCCTGCAATTGGCAACGCATCGCAATGAGTTTAAACTTAGCAATCCTAAGCTAGCGGTCACCATTGAAGGCTTGATTCAATCTTTTAGTCAGGTAAGACCAGAGATTGTACATTTTTCGGGGCATGGCACAGAGAAAGGAATTTATATTGTGGACGATCAAAATATGGCGTTGCTGATGCCGACAAATGCGCTGAAGCGATTGTTCAATCAATATAAAACGGTGGTCAAAGCAGTGGTGCTGAGTGCTTGTTACTCGGAGGCGCAGGCAAAAATCATCTCCGAATTGGGCATTTACGTAGCTGGTATGAATAATGCCGTGAGCGACGATGCTGCTATTACTTTTTCAACCGGATTTTATTTGGGCTTAGGCGAAAAGCAACCTGTCGAAACTGCGTTTGATTCGGCTTTGATTGCATTGGAAACAAAATTTCCAGGTGAAATTGAACTGCCGGTGCTTTGGAAAGATGGTGCGTTGATTGCCGGTGGTGCCATTTAATTTTTAAGTTGCAGCTTTTTTATCCATTGCATTTTAAAATTTTGTCAATAAGCAGGAGTGCAGCATAAAATGTTTCACTCCTTTTTCTTATCTATGCGTTTTAGAATGATGCTCGCGGCGCGACGTTTAGGTACTTCCCTTCGTGATGCTATGAATGCTAGCTAAGCGATCCAATGTTCGCAACAGCATCAATAGTATCAAAAATACCAACAGCATCGCGCAGTGCGCATCAACAGAACACCAACATTTGACTATGAGTAATCAAAAAACAAGCAATCGCCCGCAGGGGAACCTTGTCCGCGAGTTTGGGCTCGGCGCAGCGGTGATTTTATTTATCAGTTCCATCATTGGTTCTGGCGTGTACAAGAAGGTGGCGCAAATGTCGCTCGACACGAGCGGTTCACCTACCTTGGTGCTGGTGGCATGGCTGCTGGCAGGTTTGGTCACTTTGTTTGGCGTGCTTACAACCGCCGAAATTAGTGGCATCATCACAGAATCGGGCGGACCTTATGCGTATTTCAAGCGTATTTATGGGCGGATGTTTGCTTTTTATTATGGCTGGTCGAGCTTTTCGGTGATTCAATCGGCTTCTATTGCATCTATTTCGTATGTATTTGCGCAATCGGTGAATGCTTTAGTTCCGCTACCAATTTTGGGCGGCAAGTGGGAGGAATTTTCGCTTCTGAATGGCATATTTGTGCCTTTTGCAAATCTGGGTGTAAAAGTAGTGGCAGTAGCATTGATTGCAATTTTAGTAGCGGTCAATTATCGTGGCGTAAAGGAAGGCGGCTGGGTGAGTAAGGTAATTACTATCATCGTGGTAGCGAGTTTAGCGCTGATCATTCTATTGGGATTGAGCATTGGCGGCGGTAGCCTGGACAATGTGCAGCAAGTGGGCAGCGCTTTTCCGGTGGCAGGTTTTGGTGGCAGTCTCGGTTTTATTAGTATGATGTTTACAGCTATGCTGGGCGCTTTTTGGGCGTATGAAGGCTGGTTGAATTTAGGATTTATTGGCGAAGAAGTAAAAAATCCACAGCGCACGATTCCATTGGCATTAATTATTGGCATTTTTATTATAATCGCTATTTACTTGGGTGTGAATTTTACGTACTTATATGTAATACCAATGGATGAGATTTATGACAAACTCACCGTTATTGACGCAGAAGGGGTTCGTTCTACCAATAATAACATTGCAGCGATTGAAGTGGTGCGCAATTTTATGGGGCAATCAGGTGCCATATTTATTTCTATTTTGATTATTATTACAACCGTAGGTTGTACAAATGCAACGATTCTGACCGCTGCGCGCGTGACGTATGCCATGGCAAGACACGGTTTGTTCACTGGCAGAGCGAATTATATTCATCCGCGTTTCAATACGCCTTCTACTTCCTTAGCTGTACAAGGCGTGTGGGCGAGCATTTTGGTTTTTTCAGGTTCGTTTGACCAATTGACTGATATGCTGATTTTTGCCTCCTTTATTTTTTATGGCTCGATTGCAGCAGGCGTGTTCGTATTGCGTCGCAAAGAACCAGAGACGGCGCGCCCGTATCGAGTGGTTGCGTATCCAATTGTGCCGCTTATTTACATTATTTTTTGTGCCATCTTTTTGGCTAATACGCTTATGACGCGTCCGCGCGAAGCGGGAATTGGTTTGTTTTTGATTTTAATCGGAACGCCATTTTATTATTATTGGAAAAAGAAATATGGAGATGCGGAAATTGGCGTTGCAAAAACGTTGGATATAGATTAAAGAATATTGGAATGTTGATTTGATAAACTTTCTAAACCGATTCGATTATGAACCGCTTGTTGTTTGTTGTAGTATTAATTTTTATGGCAAGTCAATGTTTTGCACAAGGTAATCCGAAAGACACCGAAGTGTGGGAGCCAGAGCCTAAAGTAATTGCCGCCGGTAAAACCTTTGCCGACGCACCTGCGGATGCGATTATTTTGTTTGATGGTAAAAATCTGAACGAATGGCGCTCGGTGAAAGACACCACCAAAGCTGCGGGCTGGACGGTCGAAAATGGCGTGTTTACGGTGAAAAAAGGCACTGGCAATATTGAAACCAAACGCCGTTTTATGGATTATCAACTCCATATTGAATGGCGCATTCCTGAAAACATTACCGGTAAAGATCAAGGGCGCGGCAATAGCGGCTTGTTTCTGGCTTCGATTGGTCCGGGCGACGATGGTTATGAAATTCAAATTCTGGATAGCTATAACAACCGCACCTACTCCAATGGTCAGGCAGGGAGCATTTATAAACAGCACATTCCGCTGGCGAATGCCAATAAAAAACCGGGAGAATGGAATGTTTATGACATTGTGTGGACGGCACCGCGCTTCAATGCTGACGGCTCTTTGAAATCGCCCGCTCGTGTTACCGCGTTTTTGAATGGCATTTTGATTCAAAATAATGTCGAACTGCAAGGACCAACGCGCTACATCGGCAAAGCCAGCTACAACAAAGCTCACGGTGCTTCGCCCATTAAACTCCAAGACCACGGCGATCCCAGCGAACCGATCAGCTTCCGCAATATTTGGATTCGAGAGTTGTAAAATGATTATTCGTGACAAGTGTTATTGGTTATGTGTGAATTGGGCAGTATTACTACAGCTTTGGTATCAATTGCGCATAACCAATAATTGCTTGTACAATGATCCACATTACTGTTGTTGACCGCGATGACCAAGAGCACGTGCTCGACGCCCCTACTGACACGAACATGAAATAGAGCTGCGCAAAGCTTATGAATTATCGGTACTGGGCATCTGCGGTGGCATGGCGCTGTATTCTACCTACCCACGTGTACGTACTGAGCGACCACGACCTGCCGGAAATGAATGAAGCCGAAGAAGAAATGCTCGAGCAGGTTTTTTTGTAAAAGGCAAGGTTCTCTCAGATTCGTTTGGCAGATGAGTTGAAAGGTTTAAAAGTGAAATTAGCACCAGATGCATAATAGAATTGTTATCGGCTTAGCCTGGGCGCTGTTTTAATTGTTGCAACACTTCTTCCTTGCGGCGGCGCGAGACTTCTACTTTCGTATGGTCTTGCAAAACGAGATACCCCTCGTGATGAAAATAAGAAACAAAAGTGCGGTTGACCAGGTGAGACTTGTGCGTCCGCACGAACTGCTGCTCGCTCAAAAGGTCTTCATATTCGCCGAGGCTTTTGGAAACAAGATAATGGCGTTTGCCGGTCAGAAAAATCTGGGTGTAAGCCCCCATCGCTTCCAATCGAATGATCTCTGCCGGTCGGAAAAAATGAATGCCTTCCTTGGTGGGCACGGCAAGCCGAAATTGTGCAATATTATTGGATTGTAAGTTGGTAAGAATATTATACAATTGTTCAGGTTGATAATGCAATTCATCACGGGTTGTCAAATAACGCTGCACTGCGTTAATAAGGTCTTGTAAATCAACAGGTTTTAACAGGTAATCAAAAGCGCTGAAACGAATGGCTTGCAGCGTGTATTCATTATAAGCCGTAGTAAATATAATTTTAAATCGCTTATCCTGAATTTGGCTCAGCACCTGAAACCCATCCATGTATGGCATCCGAATGTCGAGAAAAAGCAAATCCGGTTTTAAATCGTGAATCATATGCGCTGCCAGGCGGGCGTCATTGCAACACCACACGCGGTCAATTTCAGGTACAAAACGCTCGATCATCAGTTGCAGGATGTCGGAGGCGCGTTGTTCGTCATCTACGATAAGGGCTTTGAGCATGGTCGATCAATTTGCAAAATGTTGAATTTCTGGCGGCTTTCAAGTCAATACAATTTCTACCCTTGTGCCGGCGGCTTGTCCATTGCTGTGTTGTAAATCAATGATTTTCAATTTATTATTTGTGCCGTATTGCCGGTTTAAAACCTCCACGCGTTCGGCGCTCACGCCCACGCCCTTGCCCGTGTGCACACCGTTGCGTGCGTACGCCTGCGCCGCTTCGCGCCCGATGCCGTTGTCTTCGATGGTGCAGATGAGGTCTTCGTCGGCATTCGTCGCAAAACAAATTTTTAAAAGCCGGATCCCTTCTTTTTGCAACAGCCCATGCCAGATGGCATTTTCCACAAAAGGCTGAATGAGCAAGGGCGGCACTTTATACTCTTCGGCATCTACATCTTCCTCTATTTCAATGGAATAAGTGAACGTATCATCGAAGCGCAGCGCTTCCAACTCGATGTACAAATACAGCATGTTGACCTCCTCACGCAGGCTCACGCGCTCGTAGTCGCTGTACATGAGCACGAGGCGCAAGAGCTTGGAAAATTTGGACAGATACAGCGCGGCTCCCTCAGTATTGCCACTCAGGATCATCTGTTGGATGGAATTCAAAGCATTGAACAAAAAGTGCGGATTCATTTGCAGACGCATACTTTGCAGCTTGGCTTCGGCGGCTTTGCGCTGGTTGTCCACTGCTTCCAGAAGCGCCTGCTGCCTGGCTTCTTCGGTTTGGGCGAGGGCAATTTTATTGCTACACAAAGCGGAAATGGCGGTGAGAATTTGCAAATGCCAGGGCGTATAAAAATTTTTCTGCGAATGCTCGGTATCAATCACACCGATTACCTGATCTTCCAATAAAATTGGGACAGTCAATTCTGAATGTCGGACGGCATCGTCCACAATGTAACGCGCATCTGCCGTAGTGTCAGCGATCAATTCCGGGTTGCCGGTCAGCGCCACGGTGCCGACAATGCCCTGACCGACCGGAATTTCTATAGGATTGATGATTTGCTGATGCGCCATTGACTTTTGCCCCCAGGCTGCTTTTTGTACCAACGTTTGTCGGGTAGAATCGAGCAGATAAATGACACAATCCTCCAGATTCAGTTTGGCAATGCAGTCTTGCGCCACACTCCAAAGAGCTTCTGCTACGGTACTTTTGGCAGAAATCGAGCGACTGAAATAGTGGATAACTTGCTCCATTTCAAGCTGATACAATAAATTGGTGTTTCGCAATCGCTCCAGTTCCAACTGTGCCTTTTGCTCTTTTTTCCAACGTTTTTCGCGCAGCACGACAATACTGTACAAGAGGCTGCCCAGCGCCAGGGCAGTGGCGATGCGGAACAGCCAAGTTTGCCAAAATGGGGGTTGTATGGTGATTTCTATCGGGTTTTTAATGGTGTACCAGGTTTGACCGGTCGTGCTGGCAGCAACTTCTAATTCATAATCGCTGGGACGCAGATCAGCCAGCCGGATTTGATTGCTCCCGCCTGTTGGCACCCACTCCTCTGAGCGCCCGCGCAGGCGATAGCGATATTGCACTTTGCCCGCATTGTTAAAATAAGGTGCCACTACCTCAAAGGTGAGGGTGTTTTCGCGAAAAGGCAATTGGAAACGACCAGGCACTGGCAGGAGGCTGTCGCGATCATTGATACGCAAAGACTGCAAACTCACGGCGAGCGGGTGATCTTCCAGCGAAATTTGTTCCGGGTACAAATAATTCATCCCATTGATACCGGCGAAAAAAGTCATGCCATTACTCATGCGCAGGGCGCCACTACCATTAAAAACAAGGCTTTGAATGTTATCCGAAAAGTCAAATTTTTTAAATATTTTAAAATCGGCATCCGCCAGATAAAGCCCTTCCGTGGTGCCCAGCCAAAAACGTTGTCGTTGATCCTGAAAAATGAAGGAGATAACATTGCCCTCCTGCGGCGTCAGAATGGTATCCACCTTGGCAGCGTCCGGGCGCAGGCCTCGTAGCCCTTTCACTGTGCCGATCAGCATTTCGCCGTCGTTCTTTTCCGCGATGCAGTGCACCGATTCTATCGGATAAGTAGCTTGCAACGTGTAATTGGAGTTTAGCTTGAAAAGCTGATTCAACGAACCCAGCCAGATATTACCTTTGCTATCTTCATAAGCGATATTCATATTCGTATCATCGCCGGGAAATTGAATAAAATCCATCCGGTAAGTGCCCGCTGCAATCCGATAAGGATGAAAACGCGCGGCAATAACAATGTCTCCATTGCTCAGCACAGTGAGTTGGTCAATAAAATCGCGCTCCGATTCTGATTTTACCCGATCATTGACATAAGTTGGGCGGCGGTACTGCTCGGTTTTTGGATCAAAAAGCCACACGCCTTTGTCGGTCGGACCCACGATGACGTATTTGCCATCAAAACCCATGCCCCGCACACTGTTGTGGCTGAGTCGACTGGTCGCACCAGGCACAACAGGATAGGGTGTGACTTGCCCGCTTGCAAGGTGGAGTTTGTTAAATCCATTACTCCCGCCAAACCAGAGATTTCCAGCGTTGTCTTTTGCCAATCCGACCACCCGATTGCTCCAAAAGCGCGGCGGTTCATAATGATAATTGCGTAGCAAACCCAGCGTATTTTGCAGACATCCAGCAGCAATCACATTGTTGCTATTGTGCGCCCAGGCAACGCCATTTTTATCAAAAAACACCCGCGCCAGCATTTCTTCTAGCTCCAGGGGCTTGCCCGCGGCATATATTCTTTCTTTTTTAAATCGGTCATTGGTCAAATCATATTCAAAAGTGCCGAGGCGCGAAGTGACTAAATACTTACCTGCGCCCAGTGCCGCCGCGCCAGTAATGCCAAAGAAAAACGGACGATCGGAGATGCGGTAAGCCAGCGGATCGGTGGTCGTGATGGTCTCGTTTTTGAAATTGTACCAAAAAGTCGTTGCAGTGAAATCCGACAATGCTATCAAATCAGGAGTCAGCGCTACGATATACGCCACTTCCTCTGATACAGGTAGGGATTTTAGCTGTTGATTTTCAAAATTATACGATTGTAAAAATCCTTGACTTTGATAAAAAATAGTATTTTCTTTTACAGTAAATCGCCACAAATTGGTGTAAGCCAGCGGTGCCGGAATTTGGTGCGGCAGTCGTACAAAAGTTTCTTTTTTATGTTGAAAAGCAAAAACACCTTTTGTTGTCAAAACATAGAGCGGTTGTTTCCCCAATTGAAAAATAGCGCGAGGTTGCACCCCGCCAGTTGTATCAAATAGAATGGATTGAAAATGAGCAGATTCTGTTTTTTTGCACCATAATTTTCCATCCGAAAGCACCCAAATTTGATTATCGCGGTCGCAGATCGCCTGCGTGATTGCTTTGGCAAAAGGGTACGTGTGCACATTGCGCCCGTCAAAACGCTGCAAATTGGTAGAATTGACTACCCACAAAAAATGCGTCCGATCCTGAAAAATGTCTTGAATCCCTCCGGCACCAATGCCCTGCTCTGCTCCAAACACCTGCGCGTGGTACTGCGGCAACTGCGCAAGTACCCCCGAAAAGACCCCGATCACCAACCCAATCAACATAAAAAAGCGATGCATGGCGCGGCTGTTTATTTTGGAATAGTAGGCTTTCCAAAAATACAACAACCCCGGATTGTTTTACAAAAATTCTCACCAACGGAAGCTTTCAATTGAGCAACGGTTTTTCACCATTTCAAAATTCCACCATTCCCCCTCTAAAAAAGTAGTCTCATGGAGGCATCTGCTGCCCCCACAAGACCTCACCCGATTAAAAAAGAATTACATCTTAGATGCCAACCATTTTTTTAACGCTTCTAATTCTGCTTTCAGGGCTTCGATTTGCTTCTGTTGCTCCTGAATGGCAGCTACTGCGACCGGAATGATTTCGCTGTAAGCCACACCCAAATGAGCAGTTGGATGCCACTTCCCCTCACCGGTTTGTTCATTAGTCGTAAACCATTCCTGACTACGCACAACCTCGGGCAAAACAGTTTGCAACTCCTGCGCCAAAAAACCGATTCGCCGTGTATCGCCTTCATGGGCGTCTTTCCAAAAATACGTAACCGGTTTTATTTTCATCAATTCGTCCAGTCCGTAGTCAAGCGGTTGAATGTCTTTTTTCAAATTTTTATCCGAAGTATTGATGGTGCCGTCGGTTGCCCACACGCCCGTCCAGCGCCGCGAAGACCAGCCCAATCCAGCGCCGTTATTGGTTGCAGGTCCGAGGTACGCATTGAAAGTGATGCCGAGTTTGGTATCGTCAGAGGCAGCGGTTGGTTCATTTTTAATGCTACGATAACCAAATTTTATTTCGTCAGTCAGATTGATATTGCGTGCCCACATATCCCAACGATAATCGGCTTTCCCCAGCCCTTTTCCGGTAAAGGTTGGACGAAAATAGTCGCCGCCCACCACCAAGTCATTGCCCTCGCCGTTCAAAGTAGTACCACCAAAGGAAATCACATCGTCCACAAACATATTGCCGGCTACATGAAATTTGAAAAAAGGCTTGGGGCTTGCCGTGCCAATCGCCACCGTGCTGTTGTTTTCAAAAATTTTAGAATTACTGATCGAAGTACCATTGGTAAATTTTGCCAGATACCCACCGGTACCAGTCCCGCCAATTCCGCCCTGACCTGGCTCTCCCTTATCGCCTTTAGGACCTTGAGGTCCCTGTGGTCCCGGATCACCTTTGGAGCCTTTGTCCCCTTTATCCCCTTTTGGACCCGGTAGGCTGCTGCCCGAAGTCTGAGCGTACAAGGCATATGGTACCGACATCAGTTGCGAAGTGCCAAAGTTTTCACTGTTTTCAAACGAGCCATTGCCGCTCATGTCCACCCACACCGTGAGGAAGTAAGGTGCTTCCCCCCAATTGATGTCGAGCATTTTGTTAGGCTGATTGGGTATAGGGTTGCCCTTGCCAATAACGGCGCTGAATGCCCCTTGCGCGTTGATGGGCAGCGTCTGGTCTTCGGCGTAGCGAATGGTGCCATTGGTTGTGTTTTCACGAATTTGAAAACGAGCTTTTACGATCGTACCTTCTTCAAAAAGCGCTCCGTCGGCGCGGCGCGGTACGGCTTGGTAATTAAAATATTGCGGTGCGCCACTCTGGGCAAAGAAAGGGCTGGGGCTCAGCAGCGCCAATGCCAGCAAAATCAGGTTTTTCATTATAATTTTTTTTAAGTCGGATTTTGAATAATGAAAGAATGAACAATGGGTTATCTGTAATTAATTCATCTTTTGCACTTTGGCGGTGCCGAGGGGGCGACCTTTTTTGTCAAAGGCATGCAGCAGGTACAATCCAGGGGGTAAGTGACTGATATTCAGGCTTGTGCTCAATGGCACACGGGTGCTGGGAGTAACGGTGCGTCCTAACAAATCATATAATTGCACAGTGATTTCCTGATCTGATTCGATGGTCAGATAATTAGCAGTCGGGTTGGGATATACCTGTAAGGAAAAATCGGCTGGTACAGGCGCTTCATGCGTAGGCACGGACAAAGGCAGCCAGGCTTGCTGAAAACCCTCAACCCATGAGTAATGATTGGTAGAATGGGAGGTTACACAAAACTCCCCGAGCGTCCAGTCGAGCGTACCGGCATTGGTTGCTGAGGTGCCGCCGCTTGCGCCTACCGCTTGCAATTCAATTTTTTGGGCATTAATAAAAATGGGCAATATCATAAGTCCTAGCCCAATTGTCATTTGATTAAAAAAGATTATCATATCGGGTGTAATTTTATAATAAAATGGTAAAATTTATTGCAAATCCATCATCCAGCCAATGGACAGTCCAACGCCTCTCAATCTAGTCACGGTGCCATCGCCAAATACATCAAGGTCTTTCAAACCCTGGCTTAGGCGGAATTCGGCAAATGCTTTACCCGAACCGAACGGCAGTGCCGCCCCTCCGCCGATCTTTACCCCAAAATCGCCTTTTAAAAAATTGACATTATATCGTTTATCATCTTCGGTGTAATGATTAGATAAAGCATGCGCCAGATAAAAACCGCCGATGGCATACATTTCCAGCGGTGTTTCCAGGATTTGAAATTTTGCTAACAGCGGTATTTCCAGGTAGTTATACACATCGCGAATGTCTTCCCGGCGTCCCGATTCATAATCAAAATACCAGGCATCTCCTTTTGGTGCATAATTCAGTTCAGCTTGTAAAGTCACGCGTTCGGTCATCGGGTAGGCGAGCAGCAAGCCCAGTTCCGGTTGGATCATAAGGCGATTGCCGCTATAGGCTTCTTTAGCACTCCAGTACGAACTTGCAGAAAAACCGGCGTGTGCGCCCAGGGAAAAAGATTGTGCAGAAACAATCAGATGGCAGGCTCCTATCATAAGGAGCAGCATAATACATTTTTTCATGATAAAAAGTAAATAAAAAGATTAAACAGTCGGGTTATCGCCGCAAAGGTAAGGGTAGCCACACCCTGTAATGCCAGAAAAACTGTTGAGCGGTAGCAGGAAATTGAGGAACGGTTGACGCTCTCACAGCACTACCGTTCCTCAATTAAAATTGACCGTTGGTTATGAAAAATTTTTGCCGTTATCACACAATAATGGTGGAGGTTAATTTATATTACAAATTTTAGCGCTTATTTGCGCGTTCGTTTGTTATATAAAAAACACGATTGCAAAAAATGAATACATTACTGCAAAAGCTTCAGCAAGACAATTTACAGGATTTCGTCGGTACGGATTTATATTTAGAAATTCCACTTCGTATTGGTGTTCTAAATCAATTAATTAGCGAGGCAATCGAAGATATTGAGGCGCTGAAAGAGGTCAAAATCACACAAGTGCGCAACGGCGAGATCACGATTGTGATTCACACCAACATTCTTACTTTTAAAGAGCGAGTCATCACCGGGCGGGTCTTAAAAAATCTGGAGTTTCCCAATCCCACTGTGCGCATCCAGATCACCGATGGCTTGGGTTTTACTGGGCGCAAGCTGGTGTCCATGGCGCTGCCCGACGGCATGGAACTCGAAGGTAAAGAGCTTTGTATTTCGCTTAATAAATTCATTTTCAAGGCAATACCTCATAGTCAAACCTTTTTGAAGCTAGCAACGCGTGCCGAGGTGGAAACCCGCGAGAAGGACTTTTTGGTGCGGCTGCAAATTCAAAATTAGGCGACGAACATCTCATAAAAATTATATCAAATTGTAAAATTCTGATTAATAAATATTTGCAAAATATCAAATTAGTAATTCAAAATAATCAGTTATAAATAAAACAGCAATGGCAAAAGCAATTGAACGCATGATCGCCAATAATTTGGCGGATTTTGAAGGCTTGAAAATGGAAGGAACCGTAGTGGTGAGTGAACAGTTGATTAATGCTTTTATTCAAGATTTTATTCAAAATATCGGCAAAGCGCCTGACGAAAACAAACCTGCATCGGGATCGCCTGAATTGGATTTTCAAAAATTATTACAAGCCCTGTGCATTGACCAGGTGAATGTTCATTTACAAGACGGCAAAATGCACATCCATCTTAAAATCAGCAAGTAACACATGCAAAACATCAAACTAACCTTCTTGTTTTTTTTATTTTTAATAACCAAAACAATTGGACAAGATACAACAGCATTAAAAAATTATTTACTAGGTAAATGGGAAGTAATAAAATATGCGGAGCAAGGAGTACAGGTAAATAAAAAATTTGATGCTAACTTCCAGGCGCAAACTGTTTACACCCATATTGCCCGGCAACGGTCGCAACAATATTACGGCTATAATGCTTACACCGACGAGCGCCGCACGCGTGCTTTTGAACGCTGGCAGGAGGAAGATCGCGACAATGAAATAAATCGTATGACAGAGGCAATTGCAATGCCTTATTTTGCAGTATTCTTCGCGGATAGCACCCTGGCAACTTATAATAAAGATACGAATGGTATTTACTTTCCGGAGTCCTGGCATATTATATTTGCGCCCAAAACCATGAGTATGGATATCATGTATCCGAGTGGAGGTAGCGTGCGTTGGCAGGCGCAAGTGCTGGTGCTCACGCGGGAGCGACTGGTATTATTTTTGCCGGAAGACGCTGAAGTAGTAGAGTTGGTAAAAGTGGACAGGGAATTACCTTAATTGTATCTTTTATCAAATCAAACCATATGAAGCTTTTTTATATGTTATTTTTTCTTTTTATTTTCAATATCACAATCGCTCAAAAAGATTATTTTCAACAGCAAATTCATTACACCATCGCCGTCACGCTTTATGATTCATTACATATCCTGGAAGGTAATATTAAAATTGAATATATAAATAACTCGCCCGATCAGCTTGATTCTATTTACTTTCATCTTTGGGGCAATGCCTTTCAAAATCGCCGCACAGCTTTTGCTGAGCAACAAATACGCGAGGGGAATACCGAATTTTATTTTGCAAAAAATGAAGATTTAGGTGGCTATTCCAATTTGAATTTTACAGTGAATGGTGAAAAAGCAATAGTAAGTTTACAACCCAATAACCCGGATATAGCTATTTTACATTTGCCAAAACCGCTGGAAAGTCAACAAAAAATCACGATTCAAACGCCTTTCACATTAAAAATACCCGCGTCTTTCTCACGTTTGGGGCATGTAGAGACTTCTTATCAAATGACGCAGTGGTATCCTAAACCTGCGGTGTATGATGCCGATGGCTGGCATCCGATGCCAAATTTGGACATTGGGGAGTATTATTCAGAATTTGGCAATTACAATGTAACTATCACACTACCAGAAAATTACATAGTCGCAGCAACAGGCACATTAAAGACGAGCACTGAGCAAAATTTTTTACAGAAAGAAATAGACAAAACCAACATTTATTTGGAAAATATTCTCAATAGCACGGGCAGAAGCAGTCAAGCGCCTTTTCCACCTTCCAGTTCAACACTAAAAACCATTCGTTACACCGCAGAAAACGTGCATGATTTTGCCTGGTTTGCTGATAAAAGATTCAAAGTACAAAAAGGAGAAGTTGCTTTAAAATCAGGCAAAGTGGTAGATACCTGGGTATTTTTCACCGAGTTTGAGCAAAACCTTTGGAAAGATGCCATTGGCTATGTCAATCGAGCTGTAAAATTTTATTCTGACTTGGTCGGCGAATATCCTTATCCGCATGCAACGGCGGTGCAAAGCGCACTGAGCGCGGGCGCAGGTATGGAATACCCAATGATTACAGTGATTGGCGAAGCATTTGATGCGAAAGGACTGGATGTAGTGATTACACACGAGGTGGGGCACAATTGGTTTTACGGCATTTTGGCAAACAATGAACGCGACCATGCGTGGATGGATGAGGGGATTAATTCTTATTATGAGAAGCGTTATGTTGCTACTTATTATGATGATGATAAAGAAATCCTTTCTTCTTTGCCTAACATTATACAAAAAGGCTCTAATCTTACATTTGATGAGCTGGCATATCTCTGGCAGGCGCGTCGCCACCTTGATCAGGCACCAGAAACGACTTCCAATAATTTTAATACAATCAATTATTACCTAAGCGCATATGAAAAACCGGCAATGGCATTGCAGCATCTGGAAGCTTACATCGGCACGGATCGGCTGGATGCTGCTATGCAACTATATTTTGAAAAGTGGCAATTTAAACACCCACAACCCATTGATTTCCGAGGAGTTATAGAAAACGCAACCAATGAAAATCTAACTTGGCTATTCGATGGATTATTATATTCTAATTTAAAATTGGATTATGCTATTACAAATTTGCAAAAAGCGGATCAATATAAAATAACCATTGTAAATAAAGGAAATATAGCTGCGCCTTTCCCGATTTCAGGTTTAATCGATGGCGAAATTGTACGAACGCAATGGTATCAAGGGATCGAAGACAATCAAACCATAGATTTTCCGCTGGGCAATTATGATCTGATTGTAATAGATGCCCCGCGTATTACATTGGATGTTAATAGAAAAAATAATAACATTCGTCCTACGGGCGCTTTTCGCAAGCTTGAGCCTTTGACGCTGAGCTTCCTACCTGGTGCAGAGAATGAGCTATTGACGCAGCTTTTTTGGTCGCCTACCGCAGCTTGGAATAATTATGATAAATTGATGCTAGGCGCTATGATTCATAATTATGGTTTTCCATTTAAAAAGTTTCAGTTTTTCGCAGTACCTACTTTTTCTTTTGTTTCGCAGGATGTAGCGGGCGTTTTAGACCTGCAATATCATATATACCCGCGCGTGCAGGCGTTGCAGCGCGTCACGTTGGGGCTGACCGGGCGTACCTTTCATTATGACCGTAATACGGAGTTGGATTATGATATAAAATATGCCCGTCTTGTACCTTATGTAAATATTGAACTAAATAAAAAGCCAGCAAGCAATTTTTTTCAAAATGTACAATGGCGCACTATTTGGCTGAATACGCAAACACCACAATTTGATAAAGAAGGTAAATACGTTAACAATAAATGGGGCGATAATTTTATACATGAACTGAGTTATTTTGGTGAAAATCGGCGAAAATTGAATCCATTTAGTGCTAATATTACATTAGAGCAACAAGCTTATGAATCGTTCAATGGGAAAGAACATTATTTGAAAGCCTCCTTGGAATGGAATAGCCGTTTTACGTATGCTGAAAAAAATAACTTTGATATTCGCGTTTTTGGAGGTTTTTTTCTTGAAAATACCCGGCGGAATGCGGGCGGCATTTTCCCAGGTGCCTTCAACTTGACCTCGCAGGGCTGGAATGATTATCGTTTTGAGGATTATTACTTTGGCAGAACGGACTTTGAAGGTTCTTGGTCACGACAGGTCACGATTCGTGAAGGTGGCATGAAAAATGTAATAGGCGGCGGATTTTATCTAGGCAGGAGTAATAACTACATCATATCTTTAAATTTAAAATCTGATTTACCAATGCGTTTGCCGCTGAATTTGCCCTTGAAGCCATATTTTGACATCGGTTATTTTGACAATGCACAGCCCACCGGCGTAAATGATAGCTTTAAAGATCAATTGCTTTGGAGCGGCGGTATTACATTGGAAGTAATGAACCAGGCGTTTGCTATTTACTTCCCACTTATTAATTCTAAAAATATTCAAGATCGTTATGCGGAGCGCGGCAATTATTGGCATCGGGTGGCATTTACCATTGATTTAAAACGGTTGAATCCATTGCGATTCGCCGAGCGGCTTGATTTTTAATAGGTTGAGTATTTTTATATTCTTATACCAATTTTCAAAAAAGAAAGACGTATTTATTTCCTTACAACAGTCTGATTATCAACACGTTTCCCTAACAACTATTCGCCAGATCACTTTTGAGATAGTAAAAATTCCAGTAGCCAAATTCGCGAGAAATACGCTAGTAAGGCTACTTTGTTGCGCGCAAAGCTTGCGTCGCAGAGATGGCTTTTGCTTGAGGTTCCAATTTTAATTCTTCTTTAGCAAAGAAAAAATATTGTTTTAAAAAATTTAAAAAACCGGTGGAAAACATCATGTCTGCATGCGTTTTCAGGTTGTTGCGTATGCCGTTAAAAAAGCCCCATTTCGAAGTTTTTTGAGTATTGGTGGCGGATTGAGGCATCCAGTAAGCGATTTTATCATGCTCCAGCATGTAATTATTAATGGCAGCTTCCAGTTGCCAGCCGCGCACGTCCGCTGCGAGCACTTTTTCCAAATCACTTTTCCGTAAAATGCGTTCGCCTGTGAAAAGCGTGTCCGAACGATTCATTTTTACATAAAAATTAGCATTCATACGTCGAAGGATGAGCATGTCAACTTCAGGATGATGCTGCAGAGCAACGATAGCCCTTTCAATTTCTTTATATTTAAGGTTTTGTAAATCAGCATCTATCAACAAAATAAAATCGCCTCGCGCCGCTTGAACGCCCATGCGCACAGCCCCGGCTTTGCCTTTATTTTCGGGTAAACGGATGAGCCGAACGGACGGAAAAGAAGCTTGAATTTGCTGCGATTGGTCTTCTTCGGAAGCATCGTCCACGCAAATAATTTCTCGCACATTTTTGATTTTCACCACTTCGTTCAAGACCAAAGTGATTCGCTCTCCTTCATTGTAAAATGGAATGACGCAGGAGACTTGCGGTTTTGTTTTCATCGGTTTGCTTGGCTTTGGTGCTGATAAAACGCAATAACACTGCCAAAGTTGAACCAAACCATGAACCAAAAATTATAGCGTGCCTTGAAGGGTATGCATTTGCTGTTGCAATTGTTCTAACAAATCTTTTTCCAACAAATCCGCGCCTTTGCTGGGGCTTGCCCCCAATTTAGCGAAAGCCTTTTGCAGTAAGTGCTGGGCGGATTCTACTTGATTTTGTATCAACAGCAAGGCAATTTTTGTGCGCAACACCGATACACTTTCGCTTTTTTCTACCTGTTTTTTTACAGCTTCCCAGGCAGCCAGTGCTTTTTCGGCATTTTTTTCAACAAAGGCATAACAGAAAGCCGCTTCGCGCAAATATTCATTTTTTAAGGAAATGGGCAATGCCGCGCTGGCTTGTTCCATCTTTTTTGCGTATGCCAAAGCCTGTTCAAATGCTTGTAAATCAAGATAGTAATAGTAAGCATAATAATTGCTGATGCTGTGCATCACAGGGCTGGGGTCGGATTCAATCAATTGAATTTTCGTAAAATCCAAATCGCGAAAACGCTTGCCGGAGTAAGAAAATGCAATTATTTGCATGATCGCCTGTTCAATTTGTGCCGTTTTGCCACCACGAATGAGTCGGAAAAAGCGAGCGCGATCGGTGAAAAAAGGTCCGGTACGACTGGGAAGTGTCGTAGCCGCAAAAATTGCAATGGACATAAAGGCTAAAAAAATGAAAAAGCCGGTAAAAATTTTATGCAAAACAGTCGAATCAGGATTCAACTGGTGCAACATTGCAAAAGCGCCCCAAGTAAACAACGCGCCGGTCAGAAGCGAGGTAAGAGGACCCGCTGCCACTACCCAAGCCATTTTGCGAAGATTGGACGGATCATCGTGGGTTGGGAAACAGCCTGCAATGCCACCAAATAATTGTAGGTCGGTATTAAAATAAAATTGCACTTGTTCGTTCTCGTCTCGCTTAACCCCAAGAAAACCAACTATATACATATAAAATCGAAATCCTTGCGCCAAGCCGGTGAGCAAATGTCCGAGTTCGTGCAAGGCAACTGTGGTAAAATAACTTAGAATCAGCAAAGCAAAAATGACCAGCACTCCACCGAAGCCATCTCCTTTTAAATACTTAATTTGATCGGGTAGAAGGGTCAACATGCCGCGCATCAAAAAAAAGCCAAATGCGCCACTCACCAACATGAGCAGCATTAGTTTCAATACTTTTGTAAATTTCTGATTCATGTATTTGAGGGCATTTTTCCCAAAAATACAAGGTATTTGGTGTTTTGTTGGATGGGAACGACAAAGCAGCAAAAAATTTGGACAAATGCAGCAATTCTGCTATTCTTTATGACTTACGAATTCAAATTTACAATTCGCCAAATCTGCGCCACCTTTCATGGAAAATGCTGGATAAAAAAATTAGTGCGCTTCGGGCGCTAATTTTACTTTCAAGCCCGCCAGTTCATTGCTTAAACGAATTTGACAGCCCAAGCGGGAATTGACTTTTACAAAAAAAGCCTGATCGAGCATTTCTTCCTCCGCCTCATTCATTTCGGGCAGCTCGTGGTCACTGAGCACATACACGTGGCAGGTGGAGCAAAGCGCGATACCGCCGCAGGTACCTAGCACGGGGAGTTCATATGCTTTACATAGTTCCATCAGGTTCATATTCATATTGGTGGGAGCATCGAGTAGGTGTTCGTGGTCTTCACGATCCACAACAGTAATCTGAATCATGCCTTTCTTTTTTTGAAAGCGCAAATTTATATTGCAAAATCCACTTTATGAAATGAAAAGCGTCTGCTAAGCAGATTTTTACAAAAAGAGGTTGTCACCTGTAAGATATACATGAAACATCCCGAATTTTTTTGGACGTGCTATCGTACCAAACTCCAATTTTCTTATTCAACATTTAAAATCTCAAAATTCGGGATAACTCATGTTGAGAATGCTGTGCTATTGCTCTTGATTATCTTGTTGTTCTTGATTTTCTTCAGGTTTTTTCGCCTGCTCATCTCCAAAAATATCTTCGGTAAACAATTCTTCATCAAAACCTGGACGCGCCGCTTCGTTGCGATAATTGCCACAATCCAGTTCAATACCTAAATCGCCCGGCGGACGTTGGAATTTAACGGTTGCATCCCATGCTACTTCTGGTGTATTTTCTAAGCGTTTGATAAATTCGCGAAAGAAAGGCTTCGACATGTATGCGCCTTGCCCATGCGTGATGGAGCGAAAGCGAATCCAGCGGTCTTCCCCACCCGTCCAGGTGCCTACCACCAGGCGAGGCGTAACACCCATGAACCAACCATCCACATAATCATTGGTCGTACCGGTTTTACCGCCTACTTCGGTTTTGATGCCCCACAAACCCGTACCCGCGTATTTCAGCATTTCAATCATGGCATAGTTGGCATTAGGTGGCAAAGCAGCACGTTGCAGAGGCATTTCTTCGTACAGCACTCTGCCGTTGCGATCTTCGATGCGCGTGACGAACACCGGTTTGTTATAAACGCCATTGTTGGCAAAAGTGACGTAAGCACCAGTCATTTCCATCACAGAAAGGTCCGTAGCACCCAACGCAATGGCGGGCGATTGCGGTACGCGATACCGTCCGTTGGGATAACGGGCGCTGCTGTCAATCCCCATTTGGTGAATCAAACCACGCACTGGCTCGGTATCGCCCAGTTGTTTCATTAAAAATGCAGAAGCGGTGTTGACAGAGTTTCGCAGGGCGGTTTTAAGATTCATGGTTGCGCCTGTGTATCTCCCAGTAGAATTATTCGGCGTCCAGGATTGTATCAAATTAAAATTACCGTCGCCCGGCGCGATGGTCACAGGTACATCCACCACCTGAAAACAAGGTGAAATGCCTTGAATGGCAATTGCCGTAGCATACACAAAAGGCTTGAAGGTAGAACCCACCTGCCGGTTGATATTGATATGGTCAAATTGAAAATATTTATGATTGATGCCGCCAATCCACATTTTGACGTGCCCGGTCACCGGATCCACTGCCAAGCTGCCTGATTGCAAAAACATGCGATGGTATTTGATAGAATCTAGCGGACTCATCAGGGTGTCTGTTTCCATGCGGTCATTGTACGCAAAGACCTTCATCTCAAGTTTGGTATTAAACTCGCGTTGCACGGCATCTTGCATCTGATCCCAGCGAGAACGCAAACTCGGAAACAGCGGATGCTCCAATACCCGTCGATATTTAGCAGCCAAACTGGCGCTGATCAATTTTTTATCAACCAAAGAGGAGATGTAACCCGGTTTCTCTGATTCATAAATGATGCGCTCCACTTCCCGATCATCCTCGCTAAATGGCATATCATCAATATCTTTTTGAATTTGATCCAACACCTCCACTAAAAAAGTACCGCGTAGATTTTGATAACGGTCGGATTCACGCATGAGTTTTTTTAACATATCCCGGCGAATGTCAAGGCTCACTTCATGCTGCGAGCCGCTCTTGTACGTCCAGGGGTCGAGTTTGCGCCATTCCCGCCAAAAAGTTTGTTGCACTTGAGCCATGTGCTTTTTCATTTCCTCTTCGCCAATGCGTTGCATCACAGGGTCAATCGTAGTGTAAATGCGCAAACCATCCCGATAAATATCATAAGCCGAACCATCGGGTTTGTGCGGTGTTTCCGGGTTATCTAAAATATTTTTTACATATTTTGCCAATTCCATGCGGAAATAAGGTGCCAATCCATCGATGTGCGATTGTCGTGTAAAATTTAAACCCATCGGTTTCTCCCGGTATTCTGCAAATTGCGCATCTGTCAGGTAGCCATTTTTTTCCATTTGTTTCAGCACCACATTTCTGCGTTGCAATGCCATTTCGGAGCGGCGCAGCGGATTGAATAAAGAGGGATTTTTCAACATGCCCACCAATAAAGCGGCTTCGTGCACATCGAGCGCTTCCGGCGATTTGTTAAAATAAATTTCTGAAGCAGCTTTAATGCCATACGCCCCATTGATAAAGTTGAATTTATTGAGATACATTGCCATGATCTCTTCCTTCGTATATTTTCGTTCTAGCCGAATGGCAATGATCCACTCGCGGAATTTTTGAAAAACCCGCATGACACCAGATGCTTTTTCTCCTGTAAACAACAGTTTTGCCAGCTGCTGCGTAATGGTACTCGCCCCACCAGAACTCATATTGCCGAGCAACAGGGTTTTGACAAAAACCCGCCCCAAAGCTCTAAAATCAATGCCGCTGTGCGCATAGTAGCGCTCATCTTCGGTAGCAATCAGCGCCTTCACCACATTTTCAGAAATGGAATCATACGGCACCGGCACACGGTTTTCAGTATAATAACGCCCGATCACTTGCAGGTTATCTGCAATGACATCAGAAGCCAGTTCACTTTTTGGATTTTCCAACTGCTCTACCGATGGCAGATTGGTAAAGGATAGAATGATGAACATCATCAACGCAGCGCCCATGCCAATAAACGTGAGCCGCCACATCCATTTTACAATGTTGCGATAGGTTTCTTTCGCCTCTTCTTCAAATAAATAATCGCGCCAATTTTGCATAGATTTCTCTTTTGGTGATAGCCTCTTGGGAAATTTGAAAGTAAAGATACGGTTTTTGTAATACTTTTGATACTTTTGATGCGCAGCAAGTATCCAAAGTATCAATAGCATCCAAAGTATCACGCAGCTAGCATTCTCTACTCAAAAATAAGCATCATTATAAAATTGAATACTCTGAAAAATCTCCTCTGCATCAAGGTATTGATTAATCATACAACTGCCCACGGGATGGATCAGGCTAAAGTTGATGCGATCCTGTTCGTTTTTTTTGTCATTTTGCATCCAATCTAATAAAACACCAAACGATTTTTCCGGGATGGGCGTATGACCATATAATTTTGTTAAAAATATCGCAATTGCTTGCAAATCCGCTTCGGGCAAACCTAAAACTTTGTGCGACAACCAACTTTCACAGACCATGCCAATTGCAATTGCTTCGCCGTGCAACAAAGGTTGATCGGTTTCTAAGAACAAACTTTCTACCGCGTGCCCAATTGTGTGTCCAAAATTCAATGCCTTGCGAATGCCTTTTTCAAAAGGGTCTTGCTCGACAATGCGTTGTTTAATTTTCAAAGATTGAGCGATAAAAGAATCCAGCAATTTCTCATTTTCGTAATTTGCGACTTCCGATATCCAACTTCCGACATCCAACTTCCGAATGTCCTCCCACTGCCCCGCGTCTGCTATCAAACCATGCTTAATCATCTCTGCAAAACCGCTGCGCAGCTCTCTTTTTGACAAGGTTTTTAAAAATTGCACATCAATCAGCACCGCTTTCGGATTACAAAATAATCCAATACTATTCTTCACATTGGCAAAATCAATGCCCAGCTTGCCGCCAATCGAAGCATCCACTTGTGAGAGCAAGGTGGTCGGAATCTGCACAAAATCAATGCCTCGTTTGAACGTTGAAGCGCAAAAACCGCCCATGTCACCGATGACGCCGCCTCCCAGATTAAGCAGCAGCGCTTTGCGATCCACGCCCGCTACCATCAGTTGCCGCCAAATGCTTTGGCAGGTGTCCACATTTTTATACACCTCGCCCGCAGGAATTTTGACCACCAAAAAATCCAATTGCGGAAAAGCTTGTTCCAAAATGGGCAGGCAATGTTTTTCGGTATTTTCGTCGCACAAAACAATGTAACGCGAGTAGTTTTTGCCTTCTAAAAATTGCGCTAGGTGCTCCTTTACAGCGCCGATGTAAATGTTGTAATCCGCCAATTGTAAAATTTCCATGCTGCAAAGGTAATGCGCACACTTACAAAATGAACCTATTTTTTTAATGCTTTTGGCAAATATTTAAAAATCTTTCCCGTTATCGTATCAAAAATTAATGCTTTTTATGTAACAAAAAATTCATAGTCCTATGAAAAATTACATACTCCAGCTGCGCATCAGCATGATTTTGCTACATGTGATCTTTTATTTTACCATCCAAGCACAAGAAGTTATATTACAGCACTCCATCGAGCTAAAAGGCGGCTTGTCCGACTCGCGCGAGGCATATCCGATTATCAACGAAAAAACGGGCGAAGTGTGCCTGCTTTTGATGGATACAAAAGGCGTCCATGCCCTTTTGCTAAACTCGAATATGCAGGTGCAAAAGGAATTGTCGCTGCCGGCATCGGTGGTACAAAGGAAGCTTGACAATCCAGTGGGTGGTTTTTACAAAGACCAGACTTTTGTAATGGTGAGCGATGAAACGCAGACAGGCAGTCGCTATTTTTCCTTTTTGGAAATCAACTTTGCCGAGGGCAAAATGAATTTCAACGAACGGATCAAAGTTTCGTTCCCCGAAGGCGACGAATTGCTGAGTACCTTTTCAGAAAATGGCAAATTTTATGCACTCGCTGTGGTAAAAAAATTGCCGGCATTGCGTTTGTACGAAATAGATAAAATTGGCGTCCCTAAAATCACCGCTTTTGATTTGCCAGAGGCAGCATTGTCCAAAAAACATAAAGATTTGCATGCTTACCTGCGAAAAGATGATATTGAATACACGCCTTTCCAGTTGATTCCTAATAATCCTTCCGGCGGTTCTTTGGCGTCGGCGGTGTTGCGACACAAAATTTACTACCGCCCTGAAGGCATTATTTTAACAATTGATAAAGTTAGTGATGGTACTAATTTGGTTTTCTTGGATGTGCAAAATGGAAAAGCAACGTAATAAAAAAATTGAATATCCAAAATTGCAGTGCACCGTTTTGAGTTTAGATGAGATAGAAGCAAATTCATTTTTATTTGAAAATCAATTATTTCAAATTCAAACTTGCCCCTCCGCTGCTTCTATCAACATTACAGATGTTAATTCAGGCAGTGTTTTGAAAACAATGAAATTTACGGGTAGAGATCAGATTGATTTTCGCAACGGCGCTTTCATTTTCAGAAAAGATAAAAAAGATAAAGAATTGGCGAATACACAGGAATTTTTAAGCAAATTGGCAGAGTCGAATCGCGATCCGGCTATTGCAGTGCGAAATGGTTCGAACGAGCAGATTGAAATGATTGTCGGTGGCCAGGTTGTTTTAGAAATGACAGGACCTTCCTGGGGCGGCGGGGGCTTTAGACCAGGTTTTGGAACTCCAATCGGAGGAACACCTTTTTATTATGGTTTTAATCCAACTTATGGCATCACCGAAACGACTGTAAAAGCCAATACCACTTATTTTAAAAGCCTCTTGAATAAATCTGATTGGTCTCACCAAGCGGGCGACCCGGTTTTATTGGCTTACGACAAATTGCAAGAAGCTAAAAAACAACAGTTTGAAGAAAAAGAATTCAAAGCCGAAACGGTCTTCTACTTCAACAATACCTTTTATTTTGGCACTTACAACAAGGATACCAAGCAGTTTGCCATATATCGCTACGCTGATTGAGCACAAAAAACCGGGAAAGTTGCCAAGTGGCGTGCTTTCCCGGCATTAAAATTGCTAATCAAACACTTAAATCAAAGCGAGGCTGCACAGGCAGCACTCATTTCATTTAGACAGGCTGTTGGTTCAAAAGGGTTGGAACGATTGTAAAAAAAATTTATACACAACGGGTACATTTTTGCTCGCCGTGTGTCGAACAGCCTTGCAAGCGCCAGTTTTTCCAGTGCGCGCCCGCAATGGTCACGCCACCAACCGCCGCCAAAATGGGCTCCCAGGCATGATCTGCAAAGCGACTGATAACGATAAATGCAAAACCAAACACAACAATGCGAATAGCCGCCATCTGCTGATGCAGACGATAACTCCGCGCAAGTGACCAGATAGCAATAACGAAGCTCAAAGTGATAAAAAATGCTTCAATTCTAGGGTCTTCGAGCCATGCTACGCCACTCAATACTCCAAATGTCATGACCAAGGGCAGCGCCATGCAGTGCAATGCGCAAACCATGGAGGCTGAAAAGCCCAAAAAATCTAGGTTAGGACTGAAGAATTTCTGTTTCATCATAAAAAATGCAACAAGGTTGCAAGTTAAAAAGTTAGCAAAAAAAAGTGGAAATTTTTTCCACAAGGATAAAAATCAGTTTCGTTTGTTGGAAACAAACCGCCCTATTTGATCTGTTTTGATTGCTGTAACGCAGCATCCACCCGCCGTTGAATAGCGACGATGCTATCGCGAAATTCGCGCTGCACGACCAGCATATCTTGAGGGGTTAATTTTAATGGAGCGCCATGATCGTGCCCTTCGTGTTGGTGCCCTTCATGACTGTGCTCATAACCAGGTACTTCTACATGATTTTTTTCCCAATATTCGTAGCTCTGTTCAATGCTTTCAATTTCCTGCACCAATGCCATTTCCTCCGGTGTAAGCGCTCTACCCTGCACTTGGATGCTGTTTTTTACTTGCGTCAATTCTTGTAATTGCGGTGCTACCTGTTTTTCAATTTTCAAAGCTTGCTCGTGCGTTTGAGCGGCTTCTTTCAACGCCGGATTTTCATTTTTGGCGCTGTTGCAAGCCATTACAAACACATAAAAGCAAAGCGCAATTGCTGAAAATTGGGACGATTTCATTATATCAAATTTTCAAATTATGCAGAACACGTTTCGCACTTGCCGGTCATCACCAGATGGGTTGTCGCCACCTTAAATTTACCGGGCATCTGCACCGATGGCGCTTCTACTTCATCCAAACAAAAGGTTTTGCCACAATCATCACAGTGAAAATGCGCGTGCGCATCGTGGTGCTCGTGTTCATCGCAGCCATGGTGGCACAAGGCGTATTTTACCTTGTCACTTCCATCTATTGCTTTGTGAATCAAGCCTTTCTCTTCAAACGTTTTCAGTGTGCGATACAAAGTAATCCGATCCACCTGATCGAAATAAGCTTCGATGTCGCTATGCGCCAAAGCTTCCCGGCGCGTTATAAAAATTTCTAAAACCTGCGCCCGCACTGGTGTTTTGCGCAAACCATGTTCTTCTAATAAAGTCAGAATTCGCTTATTCATAATTTAAAAATGTCAGCAGTCAAACGTAAGAAGTCAGACAAAATGAATGAATCATCTGAGTTCCTAAGAAGATGCAAGTTATAGAATTTCAACAAGCGAAACCACCACATCGTTTCCTATTTTAATGGCTTCTGACAATCTTTTCACAAAAATACACCAATTCATGCAACAATGTTGCAAGAAAAACCTTATTTTTGTTAGACACAATTGTTAAAGTTCATACATGAGAGGCAAACTATTGATAACTATTTTCCTAATCGCCAATATTTATGCAGTTTTTGGGCAACAATGCACCCTGTCGCTGCGAGGGCAAGTGCGAAGTGCTGCTACGGGCGAGCCACTGGCGTTTGCTAATTTGGTCATCAAAGAAAGTAATGCAGGCGTAGTAGCGGATGAAGAGGGAAATTACGCTTTTACCAATCTTTGCGCGGGCACTTACACCGTCGTGTGTACGCGTATTGGTTGTCAGCATTTGGAACATGCGATTCATTTAGAAAACGATATAAATTACAATTTTGATTTACACGAAGCGTCCGTTCAACTTGAAAAAATCGTAGTAGCAGGTAAAGCCATTCAACAAACCACCCAGGCAAAAGAAGAAGTGAGCGGTCAGGCATTGGCGGCTACGCAAGGCGTGAATCTTGGGGAAACCTTAAAACGATTGCCCGGCGTAACCACGCTCAATACCGGCGCTACCATTGCCAAACCAGTGATTCAGGGCTTGCATAGCAATCGGATTTTGATTTTAAATAATGGCGTACGACAGGAAGGGCAACAATGGGGCAGCGAACACGCGCCGGAAATTGATCCGTTTATTGCCGACAAGGTCAGTGTTATCAAGGGTGCTGCAAGTGTGCGCTATGGCGCGGATGCGATTGGCGGGGTGATTTTGGTGGAACCGCGTACTTTGCCAACGCAAAAAGGCATAGGTGGCGAGCTGAATCTGGTGGGCTTTTCAAATGGCAGAACCGGCGTGGCTTCTGGGCTGCTACAGGGTAATATCGGTGGCAAGCTGCCGCTGGCAGGGCGCATTCAGGGCACGATCAAGCAAGGTGGCAATTTACAAACTCCCGATTATTTTCTAACGAACACGGGCGTGCGCGAGTACGACTTTTCATGGGCGGTGGGTTTGAAAAAAGAACGATTTCAGAGCGAGGTTTTTTACTCACGTTTTTATACAAAATTGGGGATTCTCAAAAGTTCGCATATTGGCAATGTCACCGATTTGTTGAATGCTATTGAAAGAGAACGTCCTACGGATGATGGAGAATTTACTTATGATATTGGCAGACCGCAGCAGCGCATCTCGCATGAGTTGGTCAAATGGAATACGTCTTTGCTGACCGGCGAAGTGGGCAAGCTCAGTCTGCAACTCACGCGCCAGTTCAATCGCCGCCAGGAGTTTGACGCGCATCGTTTGTACAATGAACTGCCAAACGAAATCACCACGCCAAGTATTGAGTTTGAAATCACGACGCATACGGCGGAGTTCACTTGGGAACATAAACCGATTCACAATTTGCGTGGAGACCTGGGAATCAGCTTTTTACAACAAGAAAATACCACCGATCGCGGCGCTTTGATTCCGAATTATAAAAATTACAACGGCAGCATTTTTTGGATAGAACGCTGGAAAAAACTGACTTCGCCCTTAGAACTGGAAGCTGGCGTGCGTTATGATTATCGGCAACTTTCCGTCGGCACGCAAGGGCGCGACACGATCAATCAGGATTTAAATTTTAATAATATTTCTGGTACGCTTGGCGCTATTTATAAATTTTCAAAACTGGCTTTGCTGCGCATCAACATTGGCTCGGCGTGGCGCGCGCCCAACGTAAATGAATTGTACAGCGACGGCGTGCATCATGGCTCGGCTTCGTATGAAAAAGGCGATGCGAATCTGCAACCGGAACGCGCACTGAATACCAGTTTGACCACGGAATTAGACAATCAGAAAAATTTTAATGCGAGTTTGACTTTGTATTACAATGCCATTCAGGATTTTATTTTCCTGGAACCTCAGCAACAGCCGCAGCTCACCATTCGCGGGGCTTTTCCGGCTTTTTATTACAAACAGACGAATGCGCGTATCATGGGGCTGGATTGGGGTTCGGCGTATGAATTTGTGCCACATTTCACGTTTGAATCCAAGATTTCGCTGCTGCGAGGCTGGAATCGCAAATTGGACGATTATTTGGTGTATATGCCGGCTGATCGCTATCAGGCAGGTTTGAAATATGCCTTCAAAGGAAAAACGGAGCAGCCCTCACCATTTATAAAAATCAACTTCACGCAGGTGCTGGAGCAGACGCGTGTACCGGCGAATACCGACTACGCTGCACCGCCACCGGCTTACGCGCTTTGGGATTTGGAGGCGGGCACGACTTTTTTTATCAGAAAACAGCCCTTGGAACTGGGTTTGACGATTTTTAATTTATTGGATGAACGCTACCGGGATTACCTGGATCGCTTCCGCTATTTTGTGGATGCGCCGGGTCGGAATGTTTCTTTACGGTTGAAAGTGCCTTTTGGTATAAAATAAACTTATCATTTTATAACTCAAAATCAATTCATTATGCAATTGAATGCCTTCAAATTGCCCAGGCTATTATTTGCCTTTATCATAGGCAACATCTTGTTATTTACTTATAGCTGTGACAAGGATGACGACAACACGCCTGACAACGAACAGGAACTCATTACGACGGTAGCGTTGAGCTTTCGCACAGCTACTACGCTGGACTCTGTGACTGCAAAGGATTTGGATGGTCCTGGCGGCAATGCGCCTGTGGTGGGTGCGATTAAGCTCAAGCCCAATACGGATTATGCGTTGCAGGTTTATTTTTATGATGAATCCAAGACGCCAAGGGAGGATATTACAGAGGAAGTAAAAGAAGAAAGCGATGCGCACTTGATCTGCTTCAGTACGGCGGGCGTGGCTTTGCAAACCACTGCCGAAGATCAGGATTCTAACAAAAAACCCTTGGGTTTGACCAATATTGTAAAAGTTGGCGCAGCAGGCACCGGTACTTTGACGATTCGACTCAAGCACGAACCCGATAAAAATGCCAGCGATCCTTGCTCCACCGGCGAAACCGATGTAGAACAGATGTTCAATGTGACAGTTGCGAACTAGTTGATAGGGGAATAGGGGGAATAAGTAAAACGTACATCCCCCTATTCCACCAATCCCCTTATCCACCCATCCTCCCTACTTTTGCAGCATACCATCCAAAATATTCACAATACGCGAGCCGTACTCCGCATTTTTCTCCGAATGCGTCACCTGCACGATGGTCATGCCTTTTTTATTGAGCTGCGCGAATAATTCCATGATTTCCTCGCCTTGCTTGGAATTAAGATTCCCCGTCGGCTCATCGGCTAATAATAATTTTGGTTTCGAGACCAATGCCCGCGCGATGCCGACCAATTGCTGCTGACCACCAGAGAGTTGTGTCGGGAACAAATCTTTTTTTGCCACAATATTAAAACGATCCAAAATATCCGCTACAATCGCTTTGCGATCTGCTGTTTTTACATTTTGATATAATAAAGGCGTTTCAATATTTTCATACACGGTGAGCTCATCAATCAGGTGATACGCCTGAAACACAATACCAATCTGCGTTTTATAAATATTGGAGCGCTGTTTTTCCTTCATTTTAAACACATCCTGCCCGAGAAATTGATATTCACCTTCGTTGGGTTCGTCGAGCATACCGAGAATATGCAGCAGCGTTGACTTGCCAGAGCCGGAAGGTCCCATGATCGAAATAAACTCGCCTTCCTCAATGTCCATATTAATACCATTTAGCACAGACGTGCGCTGCCCGCCGGTGTCAAACCATTTGTATAAATTACGTATTTGAATCATATTATTGTAATACTATTGTTTTTTATTTAAAATTATTTATTTTTCATCATAATGGATGTTAATTATTCACTTCAAATAGCGAAAGCCCGGCAATATTGATAATGGAGTAAGCTTTGTCCCGCCAGAGCGTGCGGAAAGCGATTTTTAAATAATTTTGAAGCATAATGGATGTTTGTTGTCTTTTGTTAGATACTCAACAAACATGCCAGTTTTATAAATCAATAACAATCAACTACTTACAGCAAAAAAAACCATATCAATGTTACAAAACCGAACACTCCGATGTGTCAATATCGTACAAAAAAGGGAGCACCATGAATGGTCACTCCCCAAAATTGAATTAGTATGAAGTATATATTCAATACTCTTTTTGCAAGAAAAAGTATCAACAAAGAATGTTAAATTGAGAACTTGTTTAAAATTAATAAAAAAGTTTAATATGAAGAAAAAGTGATGTTGTA
>CAZFBN010000015.1:0-56717 GCA_964517145.1 uncultured Saprospiraceae bacterium | reverse complement strand
TTTCAACCGCCAAAGGTCTTTGCTCAAGGTCTGTCATTGTCGCTCCCTCTTCAACTTGCACTCCACAAATATCGATTGTACCACCTGCCGTTAAATCTCCCAAGACATCTCCAAAAGTGCCCGCTTTGTTGACGAAGAAGATTTGCAGCGCAAGGTAGTGCCCCGCTCCAATCGTTTTGTTGGCCATTGATCCCAACGTAAACGTGTGAGAAACTCTTTGCCACGATCCAGATAAAACCGCCACCGAGCTAGACACGCCCACTTCCGTGCTTCCACCGGAACCAAACGATTGTGCTAATCGTACGTTTACTTTCCCGTTAGCCAAGGCTGCGTTGTCTCGAATATAAAATGAAACAGTGACTTGCTTGCCGGTTAAAGTTTTAACATCTTCTATCGGCTGCATTAAAAACACGTTGCCGGATGCTCCAGTGGTAAAATTTGAATGGCTCAGTTTCCAAAAATAAGTAGCCCGATCAATAAACGGGTCTGTCGGCGCAGTGGCTTGACGAGCCTGTGATATCGTTCCTCCTACCGCGTCTTGCGTCGCGGTATACCATCGGTCGGCCAAATAACCGCCTAAAGCGCCGCTAGTGCCTCTTTGCCAAATGTCAAAATTGCCATTGATTATTTTATTTTTGAAACCATACAAAAAAGAATCCACACCACCGCCGCCCGCTTCCCAAGCCACGCCGCCCGCTCCATCGGCCGTCAAAACGTGGCCGTCGGTTGCGCCTGTGGATTTGACGAACGTAGATTCAAGAGATCCTTCTAAAGTGGTGGATTTGACGAGAGCATCCGATATTTCACAGGTAGGAGTACCCGTGCGAGTACCAGTGATTTTCGGGCATACAAGATAAATTGAACCGCTGCTGATATTGTAAGCTGTATCGGCCACGATCTCGTTACAAACGAGCTTCAACGTGCCGCCGGCGTTGGAGAAAATTGCTCGCGTTCCAGTTGGCGTACCAATTTCTAAAATGTGTCTCACGTTCGCCACAATATCGGCCGCCGCCGTTCCAATTCTAAACGCCTCAGCATTGTTGCCCGCAAGATAAACGTCATCACCCGTAAAGTGAACGTGACTAGTTCCAGACGGGGTCCCTTCCCTCGCCGCTATGCCGTCTTGGCAAACATAGGTCACATCGGCCCAATAAAATACAATGGCGTTCGTGGTGTCGTTTGTGACGTTAATGCTTCCCGTTGTGGTTCCCGCTGATCCTCGGCCGTCATTCACTTTGGCTTTGTAATAGCAATGTGCGTCTCCCGTGCCGCCCGATGCTGAGTTAACCATTTTTTGGTTGTTCTCGGCGGGGGCGTAGTGCGTCCCAATCGAAAGGCCGGAATCGAATTGCAACATCACCGTGCCTATCAAAGTGGCGGCCTCAGCCCGAATAAACACCTCGGAAGGGACTACGATATTCTCCGTGTAGCTTCCTGCGTCGACATGAATTTTGACTGCCGCCGATCCGCCCGTGATGAGCGTAGAGGCGGCGGTGATAGCGGCTCCAATGGTAAGTTTCGGCAAGGATGGGTTCAAACCGCTGTTTGAATCGTTGCCGTATTTTGATACCCAAATCTCATGGGTTGCCGTAAAGCTAGCTAGTTTGTTATCTAACGCAGTTTGTAACCCTGTAATGTTGTCAACAATGTGTGCGTGTGTAGAATTCGCTTTTAATCCCAAAGCCTCGTTTAAATCTGTCTGGTTTGTTAATGTTCCTGTAATGGTACCCCAAGAAGCAGGACCTCCAGGACCTCCAGGACCACTTCCGCTACCCGGCAAAATAAAAAATCCCATTATTATTCTCCTTGGACTCGAACTTCTTTTGTACCAACCCCACCGTGTATAGCATAAATAGGGTGTTTTAACGCCATAGACAAGTCTGCATCTTCTCTGTTCGAGAAAATCGATTCATTTACACCCAACGGAAATCCATTGGCGGTTGTTAAAGTTGTTGCACCGTTACTCACAAACGAAAAATATATGGTTGCGTCCGATACATTTTTTATCATAAACCAACTTTTAAAAGAGCCTATTAAAGTAGCATCCGTCGCTACATCTACTTTTGTCATTATTTCTGCCATAAAAATAATATATTTCTTTTTAACAAGACTAGCAATTAAAAACTTAAATGCCCTTTTTCTAAAGTTGCATCAGAACGCAACCACGGTTTGTAATAACCACGATTAAAGTATCGAATAAATTCTACTTTCATCCTAGAAATTAATCCGGTTTCGCTTAAGAAAAATTCGGCTATACACCCACCCACTTCCATGCGCAGCCGTTTTTTACGAGCAAATATTGTTTGATCCTGAAATCCGGGTAGCTGAATAACGTGTACGTTCCTGTCTTGCATGTAGTTTTGAACATGATAATGACCTATAACTAACAACGCGGGCTTTTCTCCACCTTCAAAACTATCAACAATTTTCTGGCTGGTGTACGACCTCGCATAAGCCGAACCACCGCCAGGATGTTGTACTTTCATAATTGTACTTTGTTTGCCCGTTTTAAATTCTACATCCGCTTCTACGTGACCTAAATACACTAAATCTTCTCTACCCTCGTCTTGAGCTAGCATGTACAAATATTTTCCCCAATTCAATCCTTCTTTAATCCACCAACCTTCATGATCGTCGCCAGTAATATAATACGTAGTTATCCCTTCTCGTTTTGGATAGTTATCAATCACATAATGCGCTTGCCCGTCTGGCGTCGTCACAATCGCACTTTCTCCGTTAATCCTAGGTATATAACCATCTACTAAATTACCGGCGTGAAAAACCGATGTAACTCCTTCTTGAACAAAAATATCGTAAATGTTATGTAGTTCCGCTAACCGTTCTTCTTTACAACCTAAATGTGTATCCGCAACTAAACCAATCTTAACTTGGTTGGCTCCGTGTATGTGAAGCGGTAAATAACCGTGCCTAGGTGCGTTTAACGACAACAAGCTACCGTGTAATTCTGCTCCTAGTTCTTTAGCTATCTTCATGGCTTTGTCCATAGAAACACCTAAAGCCGTAGCTAGATTGGATGGTGTTTGTGGTGTTTTTAAAAGCTTTTTAGCCACCATCTCCAACTCTTTTTTAGATTTCTCAACTCGTGTTGCAGGTAACGTAAATTGATGTTTTGAACGCGTAAAATGATCGCGCCAATAAGTTTTACACGAAGGTATAGATCGATTTAGTTCTTTTGAAATTTTAAACCAATCCATTTTGAGCTGACGCATCGTCGCTAACATACTAACTTCGTGAGGAGCCCACGGGCCGCAATTTAATTTTGACATTAAAAAGATCTTTCTTGGTTGTGAGGTGTATAATTATACTTACTTCGTATGTTTGTCAAATTTTTAAATTTGAAAAGTTTATAAAAAAGATTATCCTATTTCCTATGCTTGACACCGTAGAAATAACTAACGAACCCACTTTTGTCGGACAATTTAAAAAATGGTTTATTCTTCAAAATACTTCAGACACAGATATGTTTATCGGATTTACTGATGATGCCGAAGATTTTTTGGATGTAGATAACGGGTTTCGTTTAGAATCAAACGGAGGTACTTACATCCACGAAAAACATTCAGAAAATATCGAACTTCGATACCCAATATTTGCTGTTCACGCTTCTGTAGGCGCTAAACTTTTACGAGTACAAGGAATGTAACATGCCCAGTACGCTAACCGTACCCTGTTCGACTCAAAGCGGCGTAGAAGCTAATTCCGTTTGCAATGGACCACAAGATATCAGCTACACAATCGTACGTAACTCAGCAGGCCAAATCACACACATCAATTACAACGACGGTTCTGTAAAAACAATAAACCGTGACGTAAACGGAGCAGTTTCTTCTATTGTATTTGCCGGTACAACAGCTAATTGTACCAAAACCTTAATCAGAAATCCACAAGGCGAAATTACCGCCGTTTTGTTTTCTTAACTCAATCCGAAGCGTATGATTTGTTGTACGCCGTTATTAAAAAAGATTCTATCTTCTCGGGAGTTAATCCGGCATGTAATGCGTGTTCTGCAAATTTTCTTTGAAACTTCGCAGTTAACGTAGGCGTATCAAAAAACTTTATTTCCCCCAGTTTAGTATAAAAATCAGGCAACCTATTCAAATTAATCCGAACGTAATCGTTCACTTTGTTCGCAATCTGTTCGGTACTCAAGTTTTCTATCTCCGCACGCTTCACCAGTTCTTCTTTAGCCAGTTCGTACGCCACGCCCTTTTGATATTCTTCTTGGCCGTATTTCAACAAATCAAAAGATTCTGCTAACTTTACATTCTTAAAAGCTTCGTGATCTTCTTTCGGTACCTCAGCTGTTTTCTCTACAACTCTTTTTTTAGGTACAAAAACGTGTTTTAAATATCGATTCACTCGCGCCGCTTCGTTTTTATTTAAATTTTCTGCCAACATAAAGTTAACATACCTTCGTAATCTTAAAACAACAAGTAAAAACGTAAACCAAATCAGTTCTTATTTACTAACAAAACCGTTCCCAACTCGTCTAAAACTTCGTCGGCTATTACGTCCAGTACTTCAAAATCATGTATCCCAACACGTAAAGCCGCGTTCTCCACAGCGCTACGTACTGTCTTTTCCAATACCATCTCCACATCAAGCTCAACTTTCAAATCCAATAACATACGGTATTTTTTTCCCGTGTCAAATTATCATAACCAACGCTTGCTTCCTTTTGATAAACATACTGCTTTATTCAAATACGTCAATGAAAAAGTAGAAAATAAATCCATCAAGAATGACGCTAAAGACAACGCAGGAAAGCCTCAAAAGCAAACCAAAATCAAAATTTCAATCTCTGTCGACAAGAAAATCTCTTGCGTTCTTATGTAAAGTAAGCCATACTTTATTCAAAGGTAACGCCAGTGGGAATCAAACCGTTCTGCCAACACGGTATCCTAAAAGCGTAAAACCCCATTACCGACGACCAACCGAAAAAACTGACCCAAAAGTGAAACCTCGAGAAAGGCGGTTAGGTAGCTCCCCCGAGCGTTTATCACCTAACCGCCTCTCGCTTTATCGCCACTGTCGCCAATACTTCTTCTGTTCATAAAATATCGCTTACACCAATTAAAATTTCGTAGCCATTCATGAAAACTTCGCCAACTAATACTGCGTTGCGCCTCTATTTTTTTCCGGGCTCCGCTTAACAATTTCCGTGTTGATAGAGCGCATAATAAACTCTAAAACATTTTGTCTTTGTGCCAGCGCAAAAAACACAAATAACGCTAGACCCGTTTTGTGGTTCTAAAAACGGACACACTATTCAAATTAAAAAACTACCCAACCATTCCCACCACCAATCCTTAACCACTTTTTACGTACTCAAAACCACCATTTTTTCCCACTTAATCTATAGTATAATATATAACTAATTAATAATTATAACGCTATCATATACTTACGTCTAAAATAAGCTATTATCGATTTTTTGCCCCTTTTTACCGACTTTTTACGTATTCTCTCTTTAACCATTTTGTATATACTTTTTATATACATAAATTTTACTATTTACCGTTTCTTCGTTTTCCATTAAACTACTCTCATCTATGTCGCTACTCAATCACATCGTTGCTTCTTTCAAATCCGGTTTTCTCAAACAAGCTCAAACACTCGAATCTCAAATTCCTATTAACGACGAGGGTCTTTTCAAAATCTTATCCGACGAACTACTAACCGCAACTACATCCCCTAATTCCAATCCCATCCAAGCTCTTCTGCAATCTATCCCCCCAGAAACCTTACAAACCCTACTTTCCCAATCTCCTAAACTTCTTCAAAAACAAAGCTCTACCACCACCAACTACACCCGCTCGCTTTTGCACCAGGATGCCCCACAAAGCGATTTCGTCTTTCCCGAGGGTCAACACAGCCGACTGCCCAAACTAGCCGATCAATTTCAATTTTCCGCGCCGGACACATACAACAACCGTACGTTTGACGATTTTTCTAAAGACATTACCGTCCGCGCAATCAATCCGTCTTTAAGATTCTTTGGTGATGTAGCTGGGCGCAGTAATTTTTTCGACAAACAAATGTCTAACCCTAAATACAACCCACCTGCTTATTTTGAACGTGGCGCGTGGGAAAACTATAATCAAAAACGTATAAAACAACCTAATTCTAACCTACCAAACATTCCGAAAAGTCTAAATCGGTTGTTTCGCTTTAACCGATAACGCGATCTACTGGTTGTTTGTACAACAACACGGCTATGGACAAAACTATTTTATTCGACGGAAAAATATCTAAAGTGCCTTCTAAGGAAAAAGTAGATTTTAAATTCCCCGCGGGTTCGGATTTTTTCAGTTCTATCACCAACTTGATTCCCAACCTGGGTTCCGTATCGGGTTCTCGAGTTCTCATTGGCGACAAAGCTACCGTGCAAGCTGTACCCCTATTGAACCGAGAATCTCCTCTCGTACAAACTTCTGCCGTTCGCCACTCTTCTACGTTCGAAGAAGAAATCGGAAAAAACCATTTGAGCGTATTGTCTGACGTAACGGGCAAAGTAAAACGAGTTACTTCCGACAAAATAGAAATAGAAACCGACAAAGGCGAATTGCTGGAAAAAGAACTGTACAACAACTTTTCTCTAGGCAAAAAAGGATTTATTCACAACACGCCTGTAGTAAAAGCAGGAGATCCGATAAAACCGGGTAGCTTGCTGGCCACGTCCAACTACACGGACGACAAAGGTACTCTCGCTCTAGGCAGAAATCTAAAAGCCGCTATCATGCCCTTGCGATCCAACAACTTCGAGGACGCCTATGCCATTTCTGAAACGGGCGCTAAAAAGCTCGAAGCCGAACAAATCATCACGGTGCGCGTAGACGTTCAACCAAACTACATTCTAGACAAAAACAAATACCTTTCGGTCTTTCCCAACAAAGTACCGGGCAACCTGGTATCTAAATTTACTCCCGCCGGAGTAATCGCCAAAGGCACTAAAGTCAAGTACGGAGACCCGCTCATCCTGATGCTGGCACCTAAAACAATCCGTTCGTCGGAAATTCAATTGGGCAACTTGTCGCGCGTGTTCAAACACGCATTCGCGGACCTGGCGGAAACTTGGGACTACGAACCGGAAGGCGAAGTTGTCGATTCTTCGCAAACAGGTAAAGTAATCACCGTAAACGTCAAAACAAAAAGAGCCGTTGCCACGGGCGACAAAGTGGGCGTTCTACACGGCGCTAAAGGTGTGGTTCGAGTTGTTCCGGACAGCGAGGTTCCCGTAGACAAAGACGGCAATCCCGTCGACATTCTTCTCAACTCCATGTCGATTACTTCTCGCGTAGCTCCGGCTATCGTAACGGTAATGCAAATGGGAAAAGTAGCGCAAAAAAGAGGACGCCCCTTAAAAATCCAACCGTTTATAGAAGAATCTTCGGTAGATCGTACGATCCGACATTTGAAAAAACACGGCATAGACGATCAAGAAGAATTGTACGACCCTATCTCCGGAAAGCACATCAAAGTAACTACCGGCCCCTTGTACGTACATAGACTCACTCACATCGCAGAAGACAAGGTTTCTACCCGAGGAGAAGGAGCGGGCTATACCTGGAACGAACAACCCAGCAAGGGCGGCGACGAAAAAGCTAAACGCGTAGGAAACCTGGCTACGGCAGCTTTGTTGTCGCACAACGCCAAAGAAGTATTGGAAGACATCGGCACAATAAGAAGCACAAAGAACGACGAATGGTGGAACCGCCTAAAGCTGGGATTGCCCGCGCCGCCACCCGAAGTACCTTTCGTGTTTGAAAAGTTCGTGTCGTCGCTCCAAGGAGCAGGTGTAAAGGTGCGCAGAGACAAAGACGTGTTCGAAGTGTTGCCCCAAACAGACAAAGACATCTCCGCTATAAGCCACGGCGAAATCGTCAGCGGTAAAATTCTATACGCCGGAAAAAACGGAACGATAGAAAACGAACCGGGCGGGTTGTTCGACCCGACCATAACGGGCTCGTTAGGAGAAAAATACAACCACATCTCTTTGTCCACTAAAATACCCAACCCGATTTCCGAAAAGTTTGTGCGCAAGTTGACAAACTATTCTCAAAAGCAATTCGAAGAAAAAATCTCTACCGGAGAACTGGCCAAGGAGTTGTCTTCTTTAGACACCGAACAAGAAATTAAACACTTTAGCAAAATAGCTAAAACTTCTACGGGCACCAAAAAGAACAATGCCGTAGAAGTACTTTCGTTTTTGAAGATGTTGAAAAACAACAACATGCAACCAAAAGACATTTTGTTGTCTAAAGTACCGGTAATTCCAGCTAAGTTCAGACCGGTTATGGTAGACAAAAACGTAGTCATACCGGCAGATGTAAACAACTTGTACAAAGATTTAATACTAGTTTCTCAAAAAGCTAGAGAATACAAAGAAGATTTGCCGGAAGAGGTAAAGAAAGAGTTGAACTTGGCTCAGTACAACGCCACCAAAGCAATCTACGGTCTAGGCGACCCCATCTCGGTCAAAAACAAAGAAAAACAAATAAAAGGATTGTTGGCTTCAGTACTCGGTACTCAAGGAGGAACAGCAAAAAGTTCCATGTTCCAAGCCAATGTAGTAAACAAACCCTTGGACTTGGTAGGCCGTGCCGTACTCGTGCCAGACGTAAAACTAGAACTAGACGAAGCTTCTATACCACAAGACATAATCTGGAAAACATACAGCCCATTCGTCATTCGTCGCATGGTGCGCTCGGGAATCCCAGCCACACTAGCCAAACAATACATTACAGACAAAAACGCAATTGCAAACAAATACTTACAAGAAGAATTAAAAGATCGTCCCGGTATTGTTTCTCGAGATCCCGCTTTGCACAAGTACAACTTGACCGGTTTTTATTTAAAGCCTAATCCAGATCCCAAAGATGCTACTATTCGATTAAATCCGCTCGTGTTCAAAAGCTTCAATGCAGACAGCGACGGAGATCAACTGGGCATTTCCGTACCGGCAGGAGACAAAGCCAAAGAAGAAATCAAAGCCAAAATGTTGCCTTCGACTAATTTGTTGTCTGCTCGCACGTTCACCCCAACTTATTTTCCCACAAACGAAGCCGCGTTAGGATTGTTCCAAGCTTCGCACGAAGACAAAAAAAACAAACCTATCAAGTTCGAAACCGAAGCCGAAGTAATTAAAGCATACGAAGAAGGAAAGCTGGACATAGGCGACCGTGTAGATGTAGGATAATATTGTGTCTCCTCCAAACAATTTAACTAAAGAAAAATGGTTTTCTCTACCTCGCGAAGAAAAAACGGCGTTGCTCAATTCTTGGATACAAGAACTGACAAACATCAAAAGCAAAAAAGAAATCCCGTCAAAAAAACAAGGTTCTTTCAGGCGCATCAAAAAAGAACTGGAGCAGTCGTTGTACATGGTGTTGGAATGGGAAAATGCCGAAGACAACTAAAAAAAATGCCCGTGCAGCTCCACATTAGAACAGCACGGGCGGATTAATGTCCGTCGACAAAAACCGCTACAAAGTTTTTTGGCCTCAGAACAAGTTCGTCAACTTGTGGCCTCAAACACAAATACTATACCACACTTTTTTGTTGCGTAAAAAAATAAAAATAAATATAGTAGACAAATGAGGTTCAATCAAAGTTTTCTTGTGGGTTTTTTAAAAGAAGCAAATCGACACGGATTGTCGGATCAACAAGCGGCTATTCTGTACAAACAAGCCGAAAGAAAAGGATTTTTTACCGGATTAGGCAATCGCTTGGATGAAGGTGTAGACTATGCGGGAAATAAATTTAATTCGCTATTAGATTCCGGAATCGATTCCGCAAACAACACATACAGAAAAATTATGCAAGGCGTAGATTACGCCGGGGATCAAATTAACTTAGGTAGAAGAAATACCGCCGATTATATACAACCTAAAGTTAACGATTTGTTAGATGCGTTAAGAGGTGGACCGGCCAATCCTTCCCCGCCAGAGCATTCTTTACGGGCTTTACCTACAGAAATTCCCGCCACCGCAAACAGGAATGGAATCGATATACGTGGAGACGGCTCGCCTTATAGGCCGTTAGCTCCTATGCCTACCCCAGTACCCGCTATGCCGTTAGCTCCTATGCCTACCCCAGTACCCGCTATGCCGTCAGTACCGGTAAGCCAAACTAACGCATATGCCGGAAAACCAATTTTTTCTTACAACCCCATGCCAACTAATAGTTTGTTCCGTACACCTACGGCTTCTCCTGCGTCGGCTAAAAATCCGTCGGTTGTACCCGCCAACTCTTTGGGCGCTCCAACTCTTGCTAACAAGCTTTTACCGTACATCCCGTTTGGTACGACAAATAGTTCAAATACACCGGCTGTTTCTCGAGCATCGAGGCCACCTACAATACGCACCGGCAAAGGAAATAGATTAACTGTTCGTCGACAAATTTATGCATAAAAAAATAGCTAAAGCTTTAGTCAAACAAGCAAATCCAAAAAGAATTTTAAAGTCTATAGGAGACGTGGTTTCGCATCCTGTTGTAAATGTTCCAACTATGCTAGTGGGTGGAGCGGCATTTGCGCCCATGTCTCTTAGGACCGAAGAAGAATATGCCGCTTTACGAGGAAACAATCCCGTAGAAACTTATTTAAACCTCGTTAAAGATAAATTTTCTAACCCATTAGGCGTTGTTTCGGGGAGTTTTCAAGGGTTGGCGGGCGGATATGCCGCTTCACCTAAAGTTTTAGTTAAGGCGATTAAGGACAGTATAGAACAAAGCAAAAACATTAAAGCCCACAAAAATAGTTTTATTAATTTTCTTAAAGAAAAAAATCCTAAGGGAGATGCCGCATCGGATGAATTGGCTCGCGCGCAATGGTTAAAAGAAAATAATAATAACATGAAAGTATACAGCGAAAATGCTCCTGCCGATTTCATATTGCGAATGTTAAAACTTAAAGTATTGCCGGCGGGCGGCGTAGTTGCTGCCGGTGGAGTAGAAGGTATGGCCGACGTGTTATCGGCGGTCAAACAAGTAGAAAAAGCGTCAGGTAATGTGGCTTCCGGCACAGAAGGTTTGAATGTAACCAATACTTTAAAAAAGATAGATAAAGGAGCAGATTCGGTAGTCGGTTCTATGAATAGTATTCAAAACGTATCCGACAATTTGTCTAAGTTAAACGAAAACGTAAAAGGGTTGTCTAAGCTCGAAGACTTATCTGTCGTAAAAAACGATTACGATCAATTCAAGCAATTTTTAAAAGACAACTCCGGTACGCTTGCGGCGGGCGGCGCAACTTTGTTGAGTTTGCCTTTTATTTTAGGCATGTTTGACGTTTGGAAATCGAACCAAATATACAAAAACAGAGCCAAAAAAAGTAAATTAAAAGAAAAAGAATATAATTTATTAAACAATCTATTAACGAGGCAACCATCATGAATTACGAACAACTAGTTAAATTGGCGGAAGAATACAAGCTACCCTCCTTTACACCAAAGGATTTGGGCATAGACACAACTCGATCGGCGACTGAGGCAGATAAAATTCTTAAGGGGTTAGACACTTACATTCCAGACACCAACGACGAAGTTTTAGAACTTCTTCCAGATCCTTCTTTGTCGTCACACTTGCCTCCTTTTGAAGAAGCGTTGGCTCCGTTTTTAGCTAAAAATCCTATGCCAACGCCAACGCCAACACCGGCACCCGCCGCCGTACCTCCACCAAAAGATTGGGTACCACATTTGTGGGCTTTATTTGGAAAATAACATGAACTACAACCAACTAGTCAAATTGGCCGAAGAATATCATAGTAAAACAAATCAAACGTCTGCTCCTACATACAGAAACAACGCCGCCGCCAAACCGCGTTACAACTTTGCTGGCGACAGTGTTGTTCCTGGGTTTGAATTTAAACCACCTTGGGAAATTTACGGCGATCGAATAAATCGATTGCGGCAACAAACACAACCAAAATTAGAAAATATATTTAAACAATTAAACCCGTTTAAACCCAATGAAAAACAAGGTGTCGCATGCGACAATTACGTCGGTCGTAATTGTTAAACATATGAACCGCAGTTTTATCGGAAACTAACATGCAAAAAATTAGCGATTTATTAGAACAAATTGACAAACTACAACTTAAAAAAGTTGCGTTTATTCCTAACCCTGAAATAATGGCGCAACAAAATGCGTCCGCCGGCGGGGCTATGGATCCCGCCATGTTACAACAACTGGGTATAACCCCTGAAATGATGCAACAAATGATGGCGCAACAAGGATTAACTCCTGAAATGCTTCAACAAATGGGAGCCGACCCGGCTATGCTACAACAACTTATGGGTGGCGCGGCTCCTCCTGCCACAGAACAAGCACCTGCAGCTCCTCCTGCCACAGAACAAGCACCCGTTCAAACCCCTACCGGTACTACTGATTTAGACAATACCAAAGTAACAGTCTCTCTTCGTGAACTACTAGATCTTGTATCTAACGGCAAAGCTTCTCAATCTCAACTTAAAGTAAAAGAGATGATGGACAAGGCTCAACAAAAGCAACAAGCAACACAAGAACAAGCCGCCGTTCTACAACAAAAGCAAGTTGCTATGGCTCAACAAGGAGCTATGATGGATCCTAACACAGGAATTTATCCACAAGCACCTCTCCGATAAAGACTTACAATGGAAACTACAGTAGGTAAGCTGCTACTTAAAAAAAAACTACCTTTAGAGTTGCAGCACTATTCCAATCTACGATTGGAAAAGAAGAACATCAACAACTTGTTTCAAGATTTAGTAGACAAAAAACCTCAAGAATACAGTGCGCTAGTAAACGACCTTACTAGGTTTGGGTTTGAAGTATCTACCAGACAAGGTTCTTCTGTATCTTTAGAAGATTTGAAGTCGCCTATAGACAAAAAAATCTTTTTTGACAAGTTGGACAAAGAAGTGGATTCCGTAAAGAATTCCAAGTTGTCCGATAAAGAAAAGATGAAGCGGCTGAACGCGGTGTACAGCCAAGCGGCTACGGACATGGAAAAGAGTTTGTTGGATGCTGGGTTAGAAAAGAATCATACGCTCGCTAAAGTTATTTTATCCGGTTCTAGGGGATCGCCGGCACAATATAGACAAACCATAGGTACACCTTTGATAGTAAACGACGCTAAAGGAACTCCTCTCACACAATTTCCTTTGAAAAATTCTTTTGCCGAAGGTCTTTCTCTGCCCGAATACCTAATGCATTCATTTGGAGCCAGACAGGGTGAAGTATCCAAAAAACTAGCTGTAGCACAAAGCGGCTACGTATCGAAACAACTTACTCGCGCAGGAATGACGATCAAAGTCGAAATGCACGACTGCAACACGTCAAACGGTATTTCTGTACCCGTAGACGACAAAGACTCCATAGGCGCCTTCCTAGCGCAACCGGCAGGCACGTTTAACAGGAACCAAGAAATCACCGCAACCATGCTAAACACCTTAAAAGAAAAAGGTGTAAATACAATATATGTACGTTCACCTATTACGTGTCAGGCTTCTAAGAATTCGCATTCTGGTGCGGTGTGTCAGTTGTGTACAGGCAAGAGAGAAAAGAGCAAGCTACCTGAAGTTGGTGAATTTGTAGGTGTTACTGCAGCAACCACATTAGGAGAGCCGTTGTCGCAATCTTTGTTGAACGTAAAGCATCAAAGCGGTTCTGCCGGTGGAACTAACGTAGCCGGCGGGTTTGCTTTGATCAATCAACTAGTAAACATACCACAAGCTTTTCAAGGCAAAGCTATCTTGAGCGAATTTGACGGTGTAGTTAAAGATGTTAAAAAAGCTCCGCAGGGTGGTTATTACGTAGTAGTAGAGTCTAGATAGCGTATTGCTACGCCGGCTTCTTTCAACATCTCGGAAGCTTTAGTAAGTTCTTCTTGCCAAGTAGGATGTTTTATCAAGTCCTTTTCGATGTCCGGACAAATTACTTCTTTTATTCCCGCTTGAATGATTCCTCTCGCACAACGGGAACAAGGATGCATTTTGACATATATCCTACAGCCTACGGTAGAAATTCCTAGCCTAGCGGCGTTGTACAGCGCGTTTTCTTCGGCGTGAGCTGTATAGAAATATTTAGTTGGTTTAGCGTGTCTTTCTTCTACGTTGTCGTCGATTCCACGACAAAACCCGTTCCATCCTATTCCCAAGAGATCGTTAGTGTCAGAGACAAGAACAGCTCCTACTTTAGTTGATTTGTCTTTGCTCCAAGAAGACACTAAATCGCTCAAAGCCACCCATCTAGAATCCCAATTGTTTGAACTCGTCATCCGTCGAATGTAGTTCAACGAAACAACTTTGCAACTAAATCCGATATTGTAGATCCGAATATACCACCTACGGCCCCTATTGCAGTTAACACAGCGATCATTTTAGCTTTAGTCGTTTCCAAACTTGCTACTTTGTCCTTTAAAACCAAAACATCTTCTTCGGCTTTCTTAAGAGTGTCGGCTTTAGCACAACAAATAGGCGCATTGCCAGGCGTAAACAAACCCCTGTCCAACAACGTTCTAATGGCAGACACATCGGATTTTAATTCCATCAACTCTTCGAAACGACTATCCATTTTAACCGCTTGGGCGTCTAGCTTTTTGTCTAGCCTTTCGATGGCTTTTTCCGTGTTATCTAGCCTATAAGATAATTCGTATATTTCGGATTCGGACATAACTTTTACTGGTTACATTCAGTATATTAAATTTGATTAACTTATGCAACATATAAATCATTTTTATAAGGATTTGTCGTTTGTGTTGTTATAAGGGTTTGTTGTCGGCTTTTTTGAAAGATCCGAGTATAGCTCGATTAAGCCGCGAATGTTTTTTCGTAGGTATGAGGTGGTTCGTTATGCCAATTTACCATCGTTTCGCTTTGTACCGATTCGATCCACGCGTTTGCTGCTGCCAATTGTGCGTTAGGTGTTATTTAGCATGTCCACTAGTTCCAACGATGTAAAATATGTTTTTTCGCTTTAGCTCTCGCCTTTTTTTGTTGTTCTACTTCCGGTATTACCGCGATCTATTCTTGTTCCGGCGTATTGCCCTTAGCTAACCGAATTTACATCAGGAGCTTAATCCGGGTGTCGACAATGTGTAAAACACGGTAGATTGTAGTTGCGGATGAGGATGTGCTGTTGTTGTGTCGAATGTCGAGCAGTTGTCTCCCGAACAAGAAACGGTTCAAGAATTCGCTGTTTTTCTTCGAGACTTTATGGGTTACGGAACTATAAAAAATCTTTAAAAGAAGCATTAAAACGATCTTGACCCATCGTTATTCGACTTGTTCTTAAGGATAATCGCATCCGGGCTTTCGAGAAAGCATGCGAGGTGGCGCGTTATACTTGGAATCGGGCTTTAGACCGATGTGGAAGGTCGGAAATAAGCCTAAAACGGCTAGCTCGAAAAAGGATTGGAATAAAGAAAAACCTAAAGATGCAAATCGACAGCCGTTTGCAAAGCTGTTTTCGCGTTCGCCAGTTTCCGGGTTGGTTTGATTTTATTCATAACTCTACTTTTCTGTACCCGATTTTCCAAAGCGTATCGGCCATGACCATTCCCGCTTGGCCTATGGCTTCTTCTGGCTCATCTTTGAATAGCAAGTGCAACACCTCATGACAAGCTGTATCTAATGCTTCTTTCCCTTTTTGCCTCGGGTCGATTTCAATCAAAGAGTCTCCGTGATGCGCTTGCCCCAAGGCGCGTTCCCTGCCAAGTTTTCGGAATACCACTTTGATCTTTTTCGGGCTCACGATACCATCCTTTTGTAAATAGAGGCCAACGCCTTTTTGGGGCTCGTATCCACGCCCGAACCCATCGGAGACCACGACCACGGAAGGCCGTCATGGGGCACGACCCGAATTGCGGCACTGTACGCGGAATCGGCGTACAAACTTTCTTTGGCCAATCTGTGAAAGGTTTTTGCAAACAATTTCATTTGCTTGCGCGCGTGTTCCGTGGCTTCCGTTCCCCACAATTTTTGCGCTCGCAACAATTCGAGATCGCCCTTCCAAAATAACTTTTTACTATGTCCGCAAAACAAAACCACGCCAACATTCACAAACTCTTGCCTGACACAATCGTGTGCATACCGCAAAACCGTAAACGTGTAAGGATGTCGATCGGGCTTTGTCATACAATCTTTCCATTCACGATAGTCGGGTTATGAACCTTCCAGCTTCCATCTTTCACCTCGATATCCGCAAACTTTTGTTGATGCCCCATACCACAGTTTGTAGCTCCGTGATTTTGTTGAGCATCTCTTCCCTGCAATTTGATTCATAAGGTTTCTTCGTAAGTATAAGCAGGAGCTCCATGCGTTAAAAAATTTGGATTTTGCCAATTTGTAATTGCTTCCGCTTGTATCAGTTCAATCCAAGTGTTTATTGCAACCAACCGTTCGTTAGGTGCGCTGTTGAGCCTCTTCAACATGTCCATTAATTCTAAAGTTGAAAAATAGTTAAGTATATGCTGTTCGGCGTCTCGTCGTGCAGAAGTTTTAGTTGCAATTTTTTCTACAACAGTAGGCGTTTCTATTTCTGCTACGTTGCCAGCATTCAACCATTCGAGATATTTTTTATAGTCACGATTTTCCGGGTCGGCAGGGATGTGCAACACATCGCCGTTGTCTTGTTCTAGCGTAATGCTTCCGTTGAGTTTGAGTGTGTATTTCATAATTTATAGCTCCGCATCAGCCGTTATAATGTCGCCAGAATTGAGAAATCCGGATGTTTGAGCCGTCATGCCCGAGAATCCGGACAGTAACAACGTTATGCCCGTTGCGGTGTTGACGGAGATCGATGCCGTGCCGGAGCTTGCGTTGAAAACGCCGACGTTCGGAAACGTCAGTTGAGCGGTGGTCGTAGTGATCGCAAGGGTGGGCGTTGCACGCATCTGGACGCGCAACGGACCTGTGATGTAGGCGTTGGAGGCCGAGTTGGCCACCGCAGTAAAGCCGCTACCTGCGGTTTGGTAGTAGCGCTGGCACAAACTCAGTTCTAGTCCAATAGATCGTTGTTCAAAAGGCGTTGCAATAGTGCCGAGTTCGAGTTGCGCCTTAGCGACTGTGCCGTTTGTAAACAGGACAGCGGTTTGCGTGTTGGCAGCAATGACAATCGTGCCGCCGTTGGCCACTGAGGTGGAGTTGACGGTGGCGGTGGCGGTGCCTTCCCAACTTAACACGTACGTGCCGCCGACGATGTTGCCCGCTTCGATGATTTGTTGCATGTTACTTGCTCCATTTGGGATATTAATTTGATTACCTGCTCCAGATGCAGATGAGGTAATGTTACCTAACGAAGCGTTACCGTACCATCTATCAAAGAAATATTCTGCACTACCTGCCGAAACGGTTGTTATGTTTCTTTGATTGACTCGGAAGTCTCCGTTGATGAGGACGTTGCGGAAGCCGCCCGAGATAAGGGTGGATTGGGGTACGACGAGTTCTTGGAAGGAGCCGTCGGCCTGTTCGCGAGAGAGGATGATGTCGTTGGTTGCCATTGTTTTTTACCAGGTTGAAAGTGGAATGCGGCGCCAAGAGTTCGTGGCCACGCAGAGGTAGAGATAGTTGGTGGAGTAGGCCAGCGTGCCGGGCGTGCCGGTGGAGTTGGTGTTGGCCGGGACGTTGGTGGAGAGTACAGAAGCCCATTGTACGGTAGAGTTGGTAAACATGGGTACTTGTCCTATCGTTGCATCTGAAGTCTGTAACTGAGGCAAAGGTATGGTTGGTAGCTGATTGGTTGTTGCCGTACCTGTTAAATTGGTAAAGTTAATATCAGTAAGCCCTACGCCAGAACCAAAAAAGTTAGTAGCTGTGATGTGACCGCTGACATCTACGTGGCCGTGCCCCGAAGCTTGAGGCTTTATTTTCATGAGATATTGATATGTAATACCGTTGTTTGTACTCATACGATACCATAGTTCTCTAGGTGTTAAGTTAGTGGCAATTAAGTCGGCATAAAACGTATTGTTTCCCCCACCAAAAACGGTACCTCCTCCACCAGCTCCAATTCTAAACCATTCGTTTGCGGCTCTTTGAAAAGAAATAGCCGAGTCTGTTGGGGACCCCGTTTTTCTTAAAGCTAAATGCGGTTCAGCTAACGATACAATAAAACTTTCACCCGTGTCAGATGCTGTGCCTATTCTTACTTTTTGCGTTTCGTCGGCAAAAAAATCTGCTTCGGATATAGTAAAAAAAGCTCTACCGCCTGAAGAGCCGACACTCAAGATTTCAGAATAACTTCCACCGGAGTTTGTGGATACACGAATTCTGAAGTTTCTAGTGACCGCTTCGCTAGACCCAATCAAATCCATTAAAAATACGTTATTAATTCCTCCAAATAAAGCTCCTCCTGCAGCGGCTCCTATCCTTAAGTTTTCTCCGCTTCCTCGAATAAAATTAATAGCTATGTCTCCGCCACCTACGGTTCTATTTAATTCTATCGCTCCGTTTGCTGCGGAAGGCCTAAATGTGTTTGTCGTTCCGGTAAATATGTTGTTGGAAGCCAAAAAAGCATCTCCGCCACCGGTCGATATTTGTTGCCACGTGCCGTCTCCTCTCAAAAAATAAGAAGAAAAAGCTCCTGAAGCAGGTACTAGTCCATTGCTGTCGGTAGAAAAAATATTAGTAACTCCATCTGTAACCGGTAAATTGGTTAAATAAGCGCCGTCTCTGGGAAGTTGGTTGGTTGTTGCTGTACCTGACAACTGAGAAAAAGTAATATCCGTAAGATTAGCTCCGCTACCGTTTGTATCCAACTTGGACGACAATCCTTCTACCGTGTCTACAATCCCGTTGTCGTTTGTGTCGTATATTACTTTAGTCATGTCTCCGCTGCCCCCCGGCCCTACATCTGACAACAAAGCGATTGTTCCAGATTTGTTGGGTAACGTAATTACGTTCGTGTTTGTAGGTACGGCAGATACCAGTTCTGTTTTGTTTGTGCTAAACTGTTGTTTGAAAGTAAGTTTACCATCTAAAATGATGTCTCCTATAAAAGACCGTGCTTGAGACCAAAGAGGTTCCGTAGAATAAAACAAAACACAAAAAACTAATCCAATCAGTACTATTTCTTTTCCATTAAATTTTTTACTGTTTGACATGTTTTAATTAAACCACGTTTTTTGCTTTTTGACAGCTAAAAAAAAGAAGTAGCCAAGTTTTTTATCTACTTTTTAATTTTTTTACCGTACAGGTAAATTTGGCAAATAACTTTATTACTTATTGTTTGATAATGAAGTTATTATCCAAAAAAAACGACCTCGGTAGGATTTGAACCTACAACCAAGGGATGATGGGTCCCCTGCTTTAACCGTTGAGTTACAAGGTCAACCCTAACTAGTCGTTCATTTCGACGTACTTTACTCCTTCGGGCGGCTTATACCCGTTTTTAGTTAAAACGACATAGAGTTGTTTTAACGTAGCCGAATCATCGGGCCAAGGAGTATATCCGTCGGTAAACACAATTATTTTTTTTAGCTTTTTTTGCTTTAACAAAGTAATTCCGGTCGTTAGGTCGGTACCACCTCTACCGCAGATTCTCATAACCGCCTTTTTGCGGTCCATTTTTTCGACCGGGGTGGCTTCCGTATCACAGAAAGTAACAAAGATTTCTCCGTTATTTTGTTGGACTACGTTATTTAGTTCACCAATAAAATTGGATAGCTCTTTATCCGAGATACTCCCGGAGGTGTCGATTACTACACCTGCGGTTGTTTTTTTGCAAATCAACCCGGGTTTTACAATTTTAATACTTTTCTTATTAAACTTAGAATAAGAAAAGTCGTCCGTCCCACGAAATATGCTAAAAGAAGAATCTTTAGCGAACACAACCCTCCAGTTTGTCACCGGAGGTCTTAGGGTGGCGTCTACCCATTCTTGCAATCCACCGGGTAACGTACCCTTAAACCTACTCATTTCTTTGGCAACATTTTCTATTAATATTTTTTTCTCAAAGTCCGAAATTTTTTGTTCTTCGTTTTCCCAAGACTTTTTCAAGCCGTCAGATCCGCTGCCACAAAACACGGTCTCTTCTTCATTTCCTTCTTCGTCAACTTCAGAATCACTTGAATCGGGGGATGCTGCCCTTTTAGATTTTTTGCCTTTCCGCAACTTATCTTTAAAGTTTTCTGGAAGCTTATCGTAATACTCTTCCACCGACAAATTTTCCGGCAGATTAAACATCTGATGACACATACCGCCTTCACACATTATAAAATCGGTGATGTTTTGGTTGATGGCAATGTCCGCGGCCACATTCCATCTTTCCGGTTCTTTTGTTTGCCTTCTGGAAAAATGGTTCATTAACACATGCCAGATTTCATGTTCGATTAAGAAACACACTTCGTCTACAGTAAGTTTCTCAATTCCACGTGTGTTTATATACATCACAAGGTTTTTCGACACCGCCCCTAACGGAAATGGGGCGTGTTCCAACTCCACAATCTTTAGTCTTAACAAAGCAACATTTAGATAGGGTTTGATTACCCCTATCTTGATTAACGCTTGTTTCATTTTTTCCAACTTCATTTTTCTCCTTATTTTTTTGTTTGAGCGGTATCAAAAGGATCGGACTTTTAACACCGGCAAAAATTAGATTAATTTTAATTGAGACAAGATCGACCTATAGGCTTTTGTTTTGCCTAAAAAGGTTTTTACACCGTATTCTTTCTTACCGATCTTGAAAAACATGTACACAAAACACGTGCCTACCTCGGCACTGGTTTTGGCCAGCTGTTCACAGATTTCCAGCGCAGAGACCCACCTAGCCTCGGTGTTGTTGCTGAGTATGGTGGAGTAGATGCTGGTCATTACAAAATACAGATTTTTCTTGTCTACCGACAAGATTTTTTCCGGTTGCTTTAGCACAAGTTCAGGATCGATCAAATCCCTGGCTTTTTGCCAGTGGATAAATGCTAGGGCGGCCTGATCGCCCACCAACTCCGGCAACACATCTACCGATCCAAACTCCGCCATTGCCTTGGAGGAGTTGTCCCAGCTGCGAGGTGACGGAAATGGCTGATTACTAGCCATTTCTTTTGGTAACACCAAAAGAGAGGACGGGTTCTCTAAGATATAGGCCGCAATTTGCGACCGAGCATCTCTTAACTCGCCCGACATTGGGTTACCCCAATTGGACAACATACCCTCCACCCATTTCTGGGGGTCCAACTTCCACTTTACATGGCGGAAGCGGTTGACCATTGGAGCAGACAACTCAAACCCGTTCGCTATATCGGCCGGGTTTGCGGCAGCTACAATTTTAACACTGTCGGGCAACTTTTGCCCATCAATCTCTCTCTCGTTGACGATTCTTAACAGCGCCGCCTGTACAGACGGGGGCGAGCAAGAGAACTCGTCAAAGAACAGAATGCCGTCTTTGGCGGTCGACAAATTTTCAAACCACCGAGGCATTTGCCTCTTCAATCCTTTTTCTGTAGGGTATAATACCCCCAGAAAATCAGTTGGATCGCTTATAGACGCAATCACTGTTTCTACGGGGTGGTTTTTACGGGCATGGGATTCTACCCATGCCGTTTTACCTACCCCGGGGTCTCCCCAGATTAAGGTAGGAAACTGATTAGATAATTTTATTTCCATATTTTTTTTCTTTTTTGTTTGGGTTATCTTTGAAACGCCGTACAACCAACGATTTTTTGTTGGCTGTCGCGAACTTGATTAAAAGGAGAAACAAAATCGTGTCTTCCTTTTTGTTTGGTTAATTCAAGAACAGAAGAAGACACGATATACATCGTGTCTTCTTTTTCTTCCGGTAATTCAGCTAATTTTCTGGTTACCGTGTAAGTGGGTATTTCATACCCTTCTTGAAACAAAGAAACCGCTTTGTCTATCTTTGTTTCTAGCCTTAGCGGAGTCTGGCAAGGAAACACGTGTTTATTTGCTTGATTGTCAATAAACACCACATCGTGCTTAGTGCAGTTTACTAAACGCATTCTTTTTTCTCCCTTTCTTCGTTCATTTTTAGCTTTACGAGATATATCTCGAATGGATTCAACAAATCAATCTTACATTCGATTTCAAAGGTTCTTGTCGAACCAAACAATTCCGATATTATCTTCATTTTTTTGTTCGTACATCGCGGGTTATTTATATTTAAACACACCTCCGCCATTTTACGGGTTGTGTGTTTCGGTTAAGTGTGCTTCCGGTGGGAATCGAACCCACTCTTCGGATTCCGACAAGTCGGAAAACGGCTCTGCCTTATGGCCTACGGAAGCATAGTTGTTGCACTCGTTGAAATGACGAGCACAAAATCAAAAATTTTCCGATGGGGCTTGTTGGGCAGAATTCCATATTTCTTCCTTGTTAGGAATTTTTTTAGGCCCCACCCAACACTCGTTGGTGGCCTTGTTTAGCTTCAATATGGTGTATTCCTTTAAAGACTTGGGCGCTACAAACAAGTCTCCTATTTCAGGTTCCACGTGGAACATACATATTCCTAGTTCCTGGTTGTTGTGATCATAGACGAAATACTGTTCCATATCGCTAAAAAAGGTGCTGTATAACCTCTATATTAGGTTATACAACTCCTTATATTATTATACCACATTTTTGAGTGGTTTTTTGGTTAAATGTTTGTGGATTAGTCACTTACATAAACAAGGTTAAATACCTAGTTTTACTATTAGTTTTTTTTATGATTTGATTTTTTGTTAAAAAACAGGCGTTTGTAAAAAACTAAGGACTTAAGAAAAAGGCATTTTTTGGTTGTATGTTGTTTAATGAGAATATTTTGCATAAAATTTTTTTAATTTATAAGTTTTACTTAAGTGTTGTTTTTTACGTATTTTACTATTAAAAGATTGTTATACTATTAGATCAATTAATAATACTACTTCATCTTCAGGTAACCCTCTGTCAGCTTCGTTAACATATGTTTTAGGCCAAGGAGCTTTTCCTTCTAGGTTTGTTTTCCAATAAATACCAGTTTCGTTTATTAAAACGTCGTTAGTAGTAGCTCCGTTGTATTCAATGTGAGCATAAGAAATTAATTCTGACGGAATAGGCCACAATGCGTTTAAAGCGGCATCGGTAGTTATGTTGTATTTGAAATAAGTATTTTCTGGATCAACACCTAAAGTAACAGGTAACCAACCAGACAACGCTGGATTGGGAGAACCGATTTGATGTATCATTACACCACCACCAGCATCCACTACGTTGTTTATTCCACAAGGTGAAGCTGTCATAGGCAACCGGTAGTGTTGGTGTAAAATAGCCATTGATTTATCTATGCTTGTTGCAGTTATGCTGAAAATACCATCAGGTTCTATATTGTCAATGATTTCAAAATCTTCAACTAATTTTTGAATGTCGTATAGAATCGACGTAAATACTTCATCTAAATATTCTGCCGTATATGACACTAGCTCTACTTTGTAGTCTCTAAAATACGAGCTGTTTGCGGCAGGACTTCGTTCATCGAATTCTTCTAGTTGCGCAGGAGAAGCTACTGCAGCAAAGGCATCTTTAAACGTTTCTGTCAAAGGATCTCGGATCCTTTGCTTGACAAATACGTATCTTGTAATATTTTCTGAAGAAACTACTTCTAAAACCATTTTATAAGATTTGACATTGTAAGTAGGTTTTGTAAGTTTTCTTACTAAATTTATTTTAGCCATGATTAAAAGTAGCATCACAACTGTTTAAAAACAAGGATTTTAACTAATATGACGATGACAATAGATAAGAGTACAATGACGGGTGATTATGTGGTTGGAAGTTTTACTTCGCAAGGAACTCGAGTAAAAGATGGTTTTTTTGTAGGTAGTCCTGATGCCGTTGCCGTGTTACATAAAAAATATATGGATTCAGCTAGACGCAACGGAGAAGTTTTTGATGTTTCTGCTTTACCTGCACAACCGACACAGGAACATAAAAAAGTAAAAACATATTCTAATAAAAACGGGTACAATGGGACTAGGGCAAAAGCCCAACGCAAAGAAGAAGAAAAACCTCCTGTATTACCTACTCCTCCGCCAACTCCTACACCTAAAGAAATGTATACGGTTGTTTTCGAAAACGAGTTTGGTAAAATTAAAGTACGTGCTGTAGACGTGTTAGTAAACCAAAACGCATATTGTATTGTTTTTTTAAATGAAGACAGCATGACTTTTGAGCCTAAGATAGGACAAAAGATTTTTATTTATCTTAACGACAACAAAAAGATTAGCGTGTATTACCCGGGTATAGTTTTTAACTGGACTGATGACCGGAGAAAACTTATGATATTAATCCGTAATGAGCAAGATGAATCTGACTGAAAAAGACATTGATCGTATTTTAAAAAAAAGATTATATTATCAATTGTTATATTACCCTGACCGCGAGGAAGAAAAACCTATTCTACGTAAACTTGTCGAATCTCCCGAACGATCTATCGTATTAGATGTAGTAAAAAATACAGCCGGTGGAATTAAGGATTTTGCGATGTCTCAAATGAACCCTTCACAAATTTTGTTACAAACGTCAAACAAAACGAAAGAGTCTTGATATGGAAAAAAACGGCATGTTAACGACTAGATCACATTCCGATTTCGACAACACCAAATTAGCGGAATATTACGACGCCGATGGTTTTTTTGTTGCCGACAAAGCAAATAAACATCTTTTAAATAAGCCTAGAAAAATTAAATCAGTTGAACAAAAACAAACGAAAAAAAAATAACATATGTCTTTTGGCTTTAACTCCGAAATAAACAGCGATTTTCAATTTTCTGAACGATATCCTAACCCGTTTTATGGTATTCCTCTTCAGCACATGCCTAACAATATTGACGGAATGCTGCAATGGGCAGATCATTTTTTATTAAGGTTTGGTTTTTATCGAGCTGTTTTACAGCAAGTTTCTTGTTATTTTATAACCAGCTTGTTAATAGAAGCGGAAGATTCCGATCTAAAAGAAAAATATAAAGCCGCTTTTGAAGAGTTAAACTGGAAAATATTTTTAGCGGAATGCGGCGTTAATTTAATTGCCTACGGAAATTTATATCTGTCTATTCAACAAGGATTTCAACGTTATATTATTTGTCCCAAATGCGGTAAAGTTACAAATTTAGAAAAAATAACCAATTACACTTTTTTAGATGGAAAGATATCTTACGAATGCCCTTCTTGTGGTTTTAAAGGACAGCACGAAATAGTTGATAAGCCTGTTAAAAATACTAAAAAAATAAGTAAAATATTTTGGAATCCCAAGGAAGTTTTAGTGCGTTATGAGCCAACTACGGCTAATTGTGAATACTACTGGAACATTCCGCAAACTTATCAAAAGAAAATTTTTGAAGCCAACAATAAGTTTTTTTCTAAATACACGCCAAAAGTAATATTTGATACTGTAAAAGACAAAAAAATGTTGTTGTTTAACAACGACAATTTTTTACACATTAAATATCCTACCCCCGCTGCTCTAATGACAGACGGTAGAGCGGTACCCCCGTGTATGTATTTGTTTGATGACTTTTTTATGTTAAAAGTATTGGAGCGTTATAACGAAGTAATTACTTTTGAAGACATTGCTCCATTTAGGGTTATTTCAATGGCGGCTGGAGAAAACAGTGCAGCTAATCCTATTTTAAATCAAAACAGTAATCTTTGGACTTCTGCGGTAGATGCAATGATCGAAGAACACAGAAAGGATCCTGGGTCTTATCATAAATTTCCATTTCCTGTTAATTACCAACAATTAGGTGGTCAAGGTAAAGCATTAGTGCCTACAGAACTCATGCAAAATATTATCGTGAACATTTTAAATGCCATGAATGTACCTAGAGAACTGTATACGATGAATTTGCAAACACAGGCGGTTGGCCCTTCTTTACGTTTGTTTGAAAACACTTGGTCTTTTTTAATTTACGCCTATAACGACGTGTTGCAGCATACGGCAAATGTTATCGGTAAAATAAAAGGGTATCCTCTGGTTAAAATAAGATTAGTGCCAATTACTCTTGCTGACGACATGGAAAGAAAAGGTATTATCAGTCAATTGGTTTCTGCAAACGCCATCGCTAAGAGTGAGTTGCTAGATATTTACAACTTTGATTACACCGAACAACTGCGTAAGAAAATGGAAGAGGAAAGAATAGGTAGAGAAATCGCAGAGGAGGAAGAAAAACAACGGATGTTGATTGAGCAGAATAAAAAGAATTTGTTTAATCAAGATTCACAGCAGCTTGGCGGTGTTCAATTTTCTACCAATCCTAACGATGTACTGGCGCAAGCTCAAGAAATAGCCGCTCAACTATTCCCGTTAGACGGAGCACAAAGAAGACAGCAATTGCAACAAATTAAAGCTACAGATTTAACGTTGTACGGAGCAGTAAAAACATCTTTGGACGAACTTACGGCGCAGGCTAAGTCACAAGGCGTTGCTGCACAACAGCGACAAATGGGTGGATAGTCTATGGCTAACAAAAAACCAATTGTTTACAGATGTCATGTTTGTAACGTCGAACTAATTAGTGAGCGAGTTGAAGCTTTACTCGAAATGGGGGTTACCCCCGACAAATTTACGTGCTTAAAACATTCACAAGTTAAAAAGTACCAAGCTATATACAATTCAGATTTAAACAACAGCGGCATAAAAATAGTAAAAAAAGTAGAAAACGATTCCGTAAGACATAAGTTTTATAAAGATTACATTACGACCGAAGAAAAAGAAGACGAAATACTCTCTGAACTTTGTTGGCCTGAAAATGAACCTGAAACTTTGACAAAAGACAAGCTTGCTGACGATGATATTTAACTGTTAATATTCTTGTATGTATTTATCAAATATTTTAGCTAGGTTGGGTATTAAGGGGGTTGTTTTAACCGGTGGTACGGCATCTCAAACCGGTTATTTGGCTAAGCTGGGGTCTAACGGGAAATTTGATCCGTCTGTTGTTCCACCTACAGTACCTACTCCGGTAAACATTTTTGAGACAGGCGTAGGCGAAGACAGGTTTGATTATATTACAGCCAACCCAGGAGTAGTTGCCATAGGGGATTTTGTAAAAGAAAAAGATAGTGACGCCACTTATTTTTTAAAACAAAATGACGGAAGCGCCCCTACTGACTGGCTTCGTATTGCGGCCAGTAATACCACTGTATATCTAACGGGAGCAGGTCAAACAAGACAAGCGTTTGCTACAGCCAACCCTGGTTTAGTAAAACAAGGTCAACTAGTTGTAGAGTTTGATAGTGGAGAATGTTTTTATTTAAACAACGAACCCGGTACGGCGGATCCCGACCTTAATGGTGATTGGATTAAAATTAGTTCTGCTTCCACGTCAGCCACAAACGTTTCTTTTTCCTCTACTGGAAACGTTTCTTCTTTAAACGTACAAGCAGCGATAGCCGAATTAGATAGTGAAAAAATTTCTTCTTTATATACGACAAGCGGAGCGTTGCCTTCCGCTTCGGCTGCAAATAACGGACATATCGCTTATTTAACCGATCTCGGGTCTTTAGTGAGGTCTAACGGTACTACTTGGTTATCAATCATACCCGGCGCCAGCGATTACTTACCCAATGGATTAGTTCCATTAGCTTGGGGTACAATACACGGCTACGGTACTTTAGCTGCACGACCCGTCGCTTCTACCGCAAATAACGGATTGTTGTACTATTCTACCACCGATCAAGTATTATATCGTTCTAATGGAACTAGCTGGGATACCCTAACTATCAACTCAACATTTTCTAACGACGTAGTAAAAAGCAAAATATATGTAATGGAAAACGTAAGTCTTTCTACCGCAGCAAGTACTTCAGTGGCTATTGAAAGCGGTACTACTTTTTACTTAGACGAAATTTGTATTATTCATACGGCTACCGTAACTTCTAGTTTACCCGTTATTTCCGTAGGTATTACAGGAAATAACACAAAATATTTAGACAACGTTACTTTGGACCTCGGCGCAGTAGGATCTAGACAAAAAATAATTGTAGATTCCATAAACGGTGAAACAACCAATTTAACGTTTACGGTAAATATAACTTCTGTTACTCCAGGAGTAGAAGCGTTGGTCTACTTTACCGGCACTTTTTTTAATTGAATTTTAAAAATTTTAAGCTATTTTGAACGTATGACAAATTCTGTTAAAACATTTTTAGAAAAATTAAATTTAGTGTTGGTTTTCTTTTTTGGTCGTAGTTGGAAAACTAGTATTTCCGGGTATATTACTATCGTAGCTACAGTGATTTACGCTCAACCTGAACTGGTTTCTTTTTTACCGGACCCGACGGAAGAGGCGGCTAAAAACATATCCGGTATTATCGCCTTGGCTTCTGGTTTAATTTTTGCAAGAACGACAAAAGACGAATCAAAGAAAGATCAAACAAATGAAATATAAAATAATTGTGTGTGTCGGGTTGTTGTTTTTAGTGGTGGGTTGCGCTTCTACTCCTACGCAAGGCGAAGGCAATACTTCTAAAGTTAATCACGAAAAAATACTGCCTTATATCAAACCGTCGGTTGCTTTGATTTGTACGGCTGTTTTGAACGAGGCTGTTGATGCGGCAGATCGAATTAACAAAGCAATTATTATTAATTCTGTAGCTATTGCTGTTGAAAAGTTGGCTGGTGGTACGATACCTACTCCGGAAGAGATTGAGAACGCCGTTAAAGCAGTAACTCCAACTAAACAGCACTGGACAAACCTAGCTGTTTCGTTTAAAGATGTTTACGCTACCATATATGACGAATATATTAATGGCGACGTCGAATTAGCCACTAGATATATTGTTGAAATTTCTAGTGGAGCAAAAGAAGCATCTGCTTCTTATTTGGAATAATTTATGTCTTGGTTATCCAATTTATTTTCAATGTTGTCTGGTATATTTTCTTTTTTTGATAAGTTAACAGACAGGGTAAATAGCCCTACCGCAATTAAAAATAAAGAAGCTAAAAATGAAGTAGCTTATACGGACGAAATAGAAAAAGCCGTAGAAAAAGCGCATAAAACAGGAGACCTGGATGAAATTAGGAAGCATGTTGCGGAATAGTTTTGTTTTTTTATTGTTGGTTTTATTGTTGGGATGTTCTACGACTAGGTCTGTTCAAAAAGACAGCAGTGCGAGTTATGACAAAGGCGTAAAAAATAGCGGCGTTATATCGACTACTGTCGACAAAACAGGTTTTGTTGTTACAGAACGGTTTGTGGCGAGATACAATTCGCTGGTTGAAAAATATGGAAAACAATTTAATCCGCCGGTTAAAAAAAACGCGGGTGTTATATCTTATAAAGACAATTACGTTATAGACAACGAACACATGGTTAAGATGGCTAAGATGAACACTTGGGAAAAAAATAGTTTAAAATGAACTTAACTCCCGATCAAAAAAGAATTATACAAAGTGTTGTAAATGTATTTGAGACCGGATCTGCGGAAGGGGATTATGCAAAAATCTCCATATTTGCTGACGGCGCAGGTAATTCTCGTCAAATTACTTATGGTCGCGCACAAACTACTGAACAAGGCAATCTTTTAAAGCTACTACAGATATACGTAAATAATAAAGGTGTATATGCCAACGCTTTATTACCTTATATTATTAAACTACAAGATAAAAAGCCTTTGTGGAAAGACGATACTTTTAAACAAATTTTAAGAGATGCTGGAAAAGAAGACCCCATTATGCGAACTACACAAGACGAGTTTTTTGATTTAGCGTATTGGCAAAAAGCATACGAGTGGGCGATTAAAAATTCATTTAAATTACCGTTAAGTATGTTAGTAATTTATGATTCTTTTATTCATTCTGGTTCTATTCCTATGTGGCTTCGTACTAGGTTTGATGCTACTCCCCCTTCTTCTCCTAAGGGAGACGAAAAAAAGTGGGTTACTCAATACGTAAATACTAGGCATAGTTGGTTAAAAAATCATCCAACAAGACCAATTTTAAGAAATACTATTTATAGAACACAGACTTTTTTAAACGAAATCAAGCGAGATAATTGGAATCTATCTAAGTTACCTATCGTCGCCAACGGCGTAAAAGTTTCTTAACCGCAGACAGCTAAAAAAACTTTCAGTTGATGAGGCTGAAAGTTTTTTTTTAGTTCCTTGAGGCGTTCTAATACGTCTTTAAGACTTTAGAACCCAATTCCCAACAACAGGTTTGCTAACCGTACCAGGAGATCGGTTAGCAAACCCGATACGGTGGCCAATATTAAAAATACCGACCACCACCCTTTCGTCGCAATCATCCCACAAACAGCACCCCCGAATATGGGGGGGCACCAACACCCCATACTGGGGTGTTGGATTCAACCAGACGGAGACACACTTTGTCTGGTTGAATTTGGGGATACATCCTAGGGGAGTTAATCGCCCCCAGAATCCAAATTTGATGAAGGGGGTATTTCTGCCCCTTCATTATTTTAAATGGACGGCTCCAACAGGAACCTGTTGGATTTGTCCTTTCATCTCGAGTATTAACCCGGGATGTTGCGTTAACGGGCAACGGCCCCTGAACGCAATTTACCCCATCCGCAAGCCAGGTCAGGTGGAAGGAGGGAGTTATTGAAAGGAAGTCAATTACACTGACGTAATTGACTTCTTTTCCATTTATCCTCAACGCCCCGTTTTGGGGCGTTGAGAACCTTTTGATAGGCACCTCGGGATCATCAATCCCGAGGGACTTTGCCAGCTCAACGGCGTCGTTTGTGACGACGCCGTTGAGCGCTGTTGTTAATTGTGTATTCATAACGTAAAGGCCAAGTTTTTAGGTAATATTCTTTTGTATTATTTAAAAATTTCTCATTACTTGACAGAAGTAATGAAAAAGCTTTATGAAGCCATCATAAAGCCTTGTCTATGCTGGGTTATTAACCGGCACTATATTATTATACCAGCTTTTTGGGGGTTTTTTTGTTATTAGCTACAAATAAAAAAAGAGCTAATCATCGTCTACTCCAGTAGCGAAAAAAGCTTTATCGTCGTCGTCATCGTCATCATCGTCATCATTTGCGGCGTTATTTTGTTCACTGGCGTTATATATATATATTCGCTATCTCTTCTTCGCCGCAGTTGTTTAACAATTCTTGCATTTTATTGATTCTAGGTATTAAAAACGAAACCATGGCTAATTCAGAAACGACATCATCAAACTGCGTATAAATTTCAAACTCGCCGTTTTCATTTATTGCCACAAAAAAATAACCTCTCGTGCATTCCCCTATTTGATTAAGTAATGCTTTGGGTAATTTAAATTCTGGAAACGGTTGTTTTTTTCCCATAAAAATTCTTTATTTTAATTTTAGTTTACATAATCTTTCCACTATAAATTTACATTCTTCCGAACGCATGATGTCGCCTACGTCAAATTCAAAATATTTAATTCCCATCTTGCCGGCTTCTTCGTCGTTGAACGCATCACAAACTTGTTTAAAGGCGCTTGCTTTTGTTGGTGATATATCGCTTTGTTGAAAATCGCCACAAACAACCATTTTAGAATGTTTTCCAAACCGAGTAAGTAAAGTTGTAAGCTCTTTTAATGTAAGGTTTTGTGATTCGTCAGACAACACATATTTTAATTTAGTATCTGTACCTCTTAAAAAACCAACAGGTTTTGCAACCAATCGTTCTTCTTTTTTCAAATGGAGAATTTGTTGATGCCCACCGCCGGTAGGTAAAAGTTCATAAAGTTTTTCAAAGAACGGTTCTACAAACGGATTATATTTATCTTCCAATTTACCGGGCAAGAAACCTAATGGATTATCGGAAGATTCTACCGCAGATCTAACGTATAGTATTTCTGTAACTTTTTTGTCTTGTAGCAACATTAATCCGCAGTAAGTAGCTATTAATGTTTTTGCTGTTCCGGCGGGGCCGCTTACAAATATAAGTTTGCTGTCTTTATCCAGTATGGTGTTGATTAAATTTTGTTGTTTTTCTGTCCATACGGGAGGGCGTAAAGTCAAAACGATAGACAATTTATCCCGCTGTGGGATCTTTTCTGATTTGTCTTTTTTGACAGGTAGCTCTTTATCGGCTTTTGCTGATTTTGAACTCACACCTTGAACAGTTTGACAGGTTACTGAACTTAGGTAAAGGTTAAAAATAAAATTGTTTTATTTTATCATTGTAATAGACTAGCGAGATGAAAGTAGGAAATCCTTTTCCAATTACTACAAATATTTATCTATACTTAGATAAAAGTGTTATAGGTCCTTATACTTTTTGTGAAGTTCAGGATAAGTTAAATAACAATGAGTTAAATTTAACAGATCTCTTTTGCTACGAAGGAGATACACGTTGGCATGAACTTAAAGTTTTGTTTACGCAACAATATGTACCCAGTCATCCTGGAACTATTACTAAAACGTTAAATGAAACAAAAAAATTTGTGTTAAGTACAATTAAAAACATACCACACAAACCTATACCAAGACCCGTTTACGACGAAACGACTAAGGTGATATATACTCCAGTACCGTACCGCAACCAACCAACGCAGGTGATACCCGAACTACAGGGTGGTTACAAGCATAAGAATATGAATTTGCAATTGCCGGTTGTATCAAGGAGTCAAACTGAGCTGGTCGTGGTGGATAAGCCCGATAAACATTTTGTAGTGAAAATAATTTGTATTTCGATATTGGTGGTATTGTTGGGCGTTTTTGCATATACAAAATTTTTAAATTTGTTATTAGATCACACCAAGTCTAGCTTTTGATAGCTAAAAAAAGGTCAAAATTTACTGTAAGTATCGTAAAAACCTTTCCAGAAATATTGTTCTGAAAGCTTTACAAAATTTTTATTTTGCTTTTTTATTGCGCGGTGGAAATATTTTCCTTTAGATTCTGCGTTTAACAGTTTGTCATACACGTGTTTAGATACATTTGGGTATCTATATTTTCCTCCGTTTTTAAATACTACTTCTAGTGTTTTTTCTTTTGGATTGTATTTTAACTTATCTAAATTAGAAGAAGACACAGGTACAAAATTGCCTGTGTCTTCTTCTGGCCGCTTTCTGTTTAAAAGATCTTGTATGTATTTCCAAAAATCAAACATACATACAATGTACAAAATATTGAACCAAATTACAAACAACAAAACCAATTTTGCAGTGGAAAGATCACATACTCTTTTTCCTTAAGATTTTCATTTTGTTGGCTTTTACAATACATGTGGCTACATCCCTTAAAGGATTTAGTGCCGTTATATTCTTGTACCAACAAATAATATCTTCCTAGGGTTAAAGCCAACATGTGATTTTCTGTACCTGCAACCATCTTGTTTTCTTCAAGCAACACATCAAATTTAAACGCACCTATCTTGTGTGGAGACAACAAAGCATCTAAAGATATCTTATTGTCCGTGTAACAAGAAATTCCCGTATTTCCTAAAAAGGATTTTGTGATTTCGGAATTGTTGAAATTAACCGTGTTGTCGAGGACTTTACAGGATTCATATGCTTGTTTTGCCATGTCCCCATATATCGAAAACTGTCCTGCTACAAATTTAAACACCGGCCAGACTCCTCCTGGATGAGGATCAAGCCTTCCTTCTTTTATGCTTTTTAGTTTTGTCATAGTTTTCTAGAGTGTGCCCATTTGGCGATCAGAATGCTGTCTGCATCTTTTTTTATTGTTTTTAGGCTAGGAAATAATCTTTTGCCTACTTCGGCGCTAGCTTTTTTTAACTCGGCGGATGTATGGATACCTGCCGGTAACATATCTTTTTGCCATTGTTTAGAATCGATAAACATATAAGGAAGATTTAGTTTTTCCAACACTATCGTTATTGCTTCTAAACATCTTACGGCAGATATGGTTGCTTGAAATCTGGTGGGGTTTACCATCGGTCTTTCCATTACAACCAAAGCCAAATCGGTTTTCTTTAATTTGGCCATGTCAACAATTCTTTGTTCAAACAGAGTAACGTCGATACGATTAATCCATTTTTTTACTTTAGTATAATTTAAACATTTTTTAACGGGTACTGCACAAAAGTCAAAAGCAGTATCGGAATAAAATCCGATGCTGCCCGAGACCCCGTTATCTATTCCTATGTATTTTTTATTCAATTGTTTCCTTGCTGAAAGATTCCTTTACAATCGTAGGAGGTACAGACATCAAATGATTTTTTTCTGTGTCTTTAGCTGTACCCACTACATGGTTCATTGGACTAAACGGATATCCAAAAGAGTTTAACAGCTTAAGTTGTTCTTGCTCCGTTAGTTCAGATAGATATATTTTTCCAAACCTGGAAAACTCTTCCATTTTGTTTCTAATCAATTCGGCAATTTCTTGCTCGTGTTGAATCGCATCTGTGGCGGTTTGGGTTGCTTTTTTATTTAGTTCGGTCAGGTCCATTTGTTTCCTTTTTGTTGGTTATGATTTCATAAAGTACTCCGCAAATTGCAGAATACATTTTTTGCATTTTATGTTTAATCGCTTCGTCAGAAAAATTTTCAAGGTCTACTTTGTAAAATTCTTCTGTGCTTTTTTTGAGGGTGGTCAATAGCATAAACGTATCGTACGCAACGGACCAGTCGTTATTTGGGACTTCTTCAAAAAAGTAACGTGCTACTTGTTCTTTGATTATTGTTTCTTCAGATTTCATCTTCGAATTTAATTATTGTATTTTCTGACAAGTCTTCGTCGTCGAGTTTGTTTTTTCGTTTTTGCCTTTTTGTTTTTCGTTCAGCTTCTATTTTTGCGATATCTTCTTGTCTATCGAGTTCCGGTATACCAAAAGCGGTTCTACATAAGTTTTTGGCGTCTGTACTGTTTTTTAGTATTTTGGCCAAATCGGCTTCTCTAAACTTTTCTTGAATGTCAATTTCTGTTCCGTCAGCCAGTTTACAATTTGCTACGTTCCAATTGTACCAACCGCCATTTTTAGTCACTAATCCTTGATAAGATGCCCCGAGCTTACGAACCAGGGCGCTATACCAGTCGATACCGCCGTCAATGTATAGATCAAATTCTGCAACTTGACTTTTACCTTCTCTACCCAATTTGTTTCTTTTTACTTCAATTTTGTGCCTGGATCCGGCTTTGCGGTTAGCGCCGTGACTGTCTATTATTTCAATTTCTCCTAGTTTGGACATTTTGAATTGAAAAGTAGAATGAAACCCTGCTGCGTCTCCGCCTTTTAGAGCTTCTTTAGGACCACCAAATGTCATTTCGCCAGGTTTTGGTATGGCGTGTTTTAATTGATTCAAAGCCAACAAAAAACATTTTTCGTTAGCTAGAGGTTCTATAATTCTACCGTAAAAATTACTCATCAGTTTTGCGTGTTCACCCACTTTTGTATCCGCTATCGCTATCTTATCCTGTAACTCGTATTCGGTAGGAGCACCCGCTATAGAATCTAAGCAAATCAACACGGGTGTATCTCCGTCGGGATAAGCCTTAGGCATGTTTTCTACAATGTCTGTAATGTAGTCCAAAGCTTCGTTTAAAGATTTTGGATGTGTCACAAACATTTTATCCAAATCAACACCTTGTTTTTTAGCGTAATCTAAATCGGCGGCGTTTTCTGTTTCTACCCATATTACGTCACCTCCGTGCGCTTGAAACAATTTTGCAAAATCAAAAAACAAACTAGTTTTTGCGTTACCTTTTTGTCCATACACCAATCCACAACGCCCCAGCGCAAGTATTCTTCTGTCTAACAAAAATTCAAGCATTGGGTTGTCTAGTTCTAATCCAACTAGCGGCGGTGCTTCGCTAGCAATATACCCGTTTATCTCCGTATCTTTATGTAATTTTTTAAACTTTTTTTCTGTAAGTTTTACTAAATCTGATAGTGCCATATTAAAGTCCTTTCGTAAAAAGCAGCCAAGCTATGTAAAGCTTGGCTGCTCGTGCATATAATTTTGTTAATTAACTTTCCAAAAATGCCCTAAGGTCATCTTTGGCTGAGCTTGTTGAGCCTGAGGTGGGTATCGGTAGAGTTGGCAGAGGTGGCGTATTTACTTTAGGTTCCGTTGATAAGTTACCTGTAACCGATTTAGGCGGCTCTAGGGTAGGTACTGGTGGTTGAATGGGTGCTACTTGTGGCCGAGGCAATTGAGTAGGTTGTTGTGTCGCTGGTTTAGCCGCATAACTGGACACCAAACCCGGGTAACCTCGCATACAGGTATCGAATTCTTCCGGAGAAAACATTTCTCGGAGTTGTTGAACGATGTCTGCTGCGTTAACCTTAATCGTAGCTTCGTCTAGGTTGATTAGCGCGGCTGTATCACAAAACTTATCCGGTATTTTGAATTTGTTTTGTGGTGCGGGAGTAATCTGCCAAGATGGTGGAGAACTCATTACCAACTTGATAAATACAGGAGTAGCTTGGTCTGAGTCACACACTAGACTGTTTAGATTACCGCTGATATCTTTGGTGTTGTGATATTTTTCTAGTTCACTGGCACCTAATCCGGCTGGCAAATCTAAAAGATGTACTCCACTTTCCATGTTGCTATAAAGCAATGTATTAAACAAAACACGATTTGTTGTACGTCCGTAAAACGGATATGCTTTAGTTTTACCTCTGGCCGTAGATACTTCAGTAACAACAGCTTTTTCGGGATAATGAATGGAATAATTGGCGGCAAAATAATGTGACGGATCGGTGCCGCCTACAATGTCGTCAACAACATATTTTGACTTAAACTTATCGCCAAAGTTGTCGCGAATTTTTATTTGCCTAAACCAACAACCGTTGCCGTAATTGTCTAGCTTGTAGGCAGGAAGAAAGACGACGTAAGCGCCTTCCGTAATTCCATTTTTACCAAAGTTAAGTTGAGGTATGGCTGGTTTGATGTAGGTTGTTCCGTTACTATCCAGGTTTGAATTTTCAAATGACCTTGCGGGTTTAATGATACTCATAATTTATGTATTTTTTTCTTGGGTTTTAGTACTGTCGTACTGGTTTAATAATGTATGCGGCCGCTCGTCGCAACCGCATACAAATAGTTCATTTTTTTGTTTTGTCAATCCTCTAAAATACCGACGGTGTTGCTATGATAAGCATAATCGTCATCATAATTTTCGTCATCTTGGTATTTTTTAATGCTAATCTCGTATATGACAATTTCAGCGTTAGCAACATCATTTTGTTTTTGCGAGTAATTCTTTGGTGACATTTTTAACTTTGGAAAAAGATCTTATTGCGTTTAAAAGATTTTTATTCTCTTGAATTTGGTTACTGTACTCTTTGTCTATTACTTGCAATTTTTGTTGCAAATCTAGCAAAGCTCTTTTTTCCGATTTTATTTCCACAAAAGAAACAAGTTCTCGAACTGCATCTGTAAATTCCATATTCATAATGCGTTGCATTTTTGCGTTTGGAATTTTGGTATGTACATTTTTAGCGTACCAACAATTTTCAGTTTCGTTGTAATACCAACAAAAATAACGTTTAAACTGTTTTGAATTTTCCATATAGATTATAGGCTACTTGAAGCAAGTCATCCAGTTTATTGAAATTTTCGATAAACTGGATAGTTAGTTTTGTTTGGTTTAATGGTAGCTCTATGTTTGTTTGGTCTTTAAACGCCAGGTATAGCATTTTACGAGCAATACGATGCTCGTTTTTAATTTTATCTACTTCTGGTGTGTTAGGGTCAATTTGTTTTTTGTTAAGGATGTGTTGTACATAACCGCGACAAAGTTCTTCCACATAACAACGAATGGCTTTGTTGCGTAGCGACGCCAACATATTCATTTGCGTATCTTTAGGATTAACCGGCGGCTCCAAAGTAGGCAAATACGGCGTTTCTTGTTCTGGCTGTATTGTTACAGTTGTAACGGGCTGCGGCACTTGTGCCGTTACCGTTTTAGTGACAAAGTTGGGGGTTTGTTTTTTGTTTGTTGATTTAAACAAACCGTTGTTTTTACTTAGCGAAGAAACGTACTTCGCACACTCTGCTTCGGTCAAAGCATAAGCGGTTTTAAACTGTTCATATTTTTTACCGGATAAAGTAGTGTATTGTATTTTAAACGCAGCTGTTTTAATTTTATCAAATCGGGCACGTTTCAGGGTTTTAAATCCCGAAAAGTCGCGATCCAATTCGCTAAAAAAGCGTTTAGCCATAACGTAACGAGTACGTTTGGTTGGATCGGTTTGATCCGGTACAATGATTGTCGGCACATTTTTAATGATTTCTTCGAGATCATTAACGTTGTTCATAATTAGAATTAATGTAGTTTGAATTTGATATTGTTTAGTTTGTTTTTATAACGGTTAATACAAAGCCTGCAGTTAGCACAAGCGCCTCGTTCATCTGTGTTTTTAATGACACCATAGGTTTCGGGGCATTTAGCGAACCGTAACGATAGATCTTCAGGTGGATTATTTCCCATGAAAGCCATCGCCACATTAGGCTTTTTGATATATTTGTCGTATGTTTTTTTAGCTTTTTTATAATTTACAGAATCTGTAGAAATATATATGGAAAGATTTTTGCAATCGACTAAGTGTTTGACGTAGTCAAAACTTCTGGTGTAACACCAGAAATGGATATCTAGATTATTATTTATCGTGGTAGCCCACGCCTTGGTATATTCATCGGAAAAGAAATCTCCCGAATAATGGAGCCTGAAATACAAGTTGTCGGGTGTCGTTGAGTTTCTAAACTCTGTCACCGTGTCTTGTAATAGTTTTATTAAATCTTTTCCTTTTGCTGTTTTTACTAGTTGCGTGTTGTGTTCTAGAACACTACCTACCGAAGGATATATTTTAGCTATTTTATCCATGTAACACGTTTTTATAGTACCGCCATTTTTAAATGATAGACAGCCTCCTTTACCGGCTGTGGCAAACGGACAAGTACCCCCATTGGAAGGTAGCCCGTAATTAAGTCCAAACGTGTTTTTAACATTTTTTGAAAATTTGACTTTTCTGTTTAAAGTCAATTTGATTGCAGATACCATATATATTTTTTTTTTACATTTACCAAACCCAAGAAGAAGTTGCGAAATCCCAAGTTGTTTCTTTTTGAAACACCTTGTTTTCGCCTTTCCACCGGTCTGATATAATCATTTCAATTCCAAGATTGTCACCTGTTGCGATTTTTACATCTTTAGTAAATATATTTTTACAGGTTTCTTGGAAATAATTGTCTTTTAACATGTCTTTGTGCACCAACCAATAATGGGCGTCGTGTACCGTGTTGCACGGGTATATCCATTTCATCCAAGTATTGTCGGCCACAAATTTTCTTTTTAAAGAAACCGCTACATCCCACATAAAAAGGGCTAGTTCGGAAGCGATTGGAAACGCTAAGCTTTGGTTGTACCAACCTGCTTTAATCCCAAACTCTTCGGTTTCTTCGTACAAATATTTAAAACCCCTGGCATTTTTAATACACCAAAGGTTATCTACTTGAGCCATACAATCTTCCCTATAAGACATGTACGTATCGTACCGCTTCCAAGTATTCAAAGCGAATAATAGAGTATTTATATCTATATGGTTTCCCGATTCGGCAAATATCTCTGCTTGAATGGGTAACGCTGCGCTTTGTAAGTTTGACGTATAAGCCACTCTAAATGTAATGGCTTTGGAGGTTACGTACTTGGAAGAGTCTTCTTTTGTAAGCTCTGGATTTTGAAAATATTCCCTCATCTTGGTAAGATGAAAGTTTCCTTTTCTAATATCGTATATATAGCTTTTATCTTTTGATAGAAAAGCCGCAATCGCCAAGTCGGCACCGGCAACGTCAACTTCGGCAAAGTACCAATCTTTGTGACCAGAATAAAAAATATGCCTTATGTTTCTGGGGGTTTCTAGGTTATATTTTTGAAATATATTTGGTATGTAAGACAGTACTTTAGAAGCGGGGTTTTGTACGTTTACTCTACTAGACGATCTATAGTTGTTTAAACATTCAAAAAAGTCTGCATGGATTCTATTTCCTTGGCGTAACGCGGCCCAGTAAGAAGATTTTAACGGCGTATCGTTATAATCTAGGTCAGACACTTCTTCTACATCCGGTGTTGAAATTTCTTCACTATCCTGCTCCGGGTGTTCCGAAGAGTCTTCTTGAGCGTCAACTCCTACCTTACTTAGAAACTTATTGGCAAATACACCAACCCTAGCTAAGTCAAGATAGGTAGTTAATATTTCGGTCTTGTCTTCTAGCTCCTTTATAACATCAGAACTTTTTTCTTTTTTCAGTTGTTCTAACAATTCAAACCGCAAAGATGATATAGCTTTGCTGTTTGTAGAAGGACTGAATTTGGCTTTAACGGAGTCAGGTTTTCCATTGAACCAATCTCTGGGTCTTGTTTTGGTTCGTTGTACGTAATAAGGGGGGTCTAGTTTCATAGCGTCAAAAAACAATTTCTTTTTATGCGCCACCGCATTTGGGTTGAAATCCACAGTGATACCTTGTTCTTTGGCTATTTTTGCTCCCTCTTTTTTACCGTGTAACTCCAGCAATACGTTATATTGCTCGCTGTCAAAACCATACTTTTTAACCATTTCTTTTAATTTGTTAAACAACAAGTTAAAACAAGACGAGTATAAGCCAGTCATTTCGTCCAAGCATTCTACGTCTATGGGTAACCCCGTTAATTCCATGTCCATCATGTAGTTGGTCAAAGGCAAATATACTTCGTAGTAATATTTTTTTAATTCCGGCGATACATGTTTTGGGTTGTTCATGGCGGAGATCATATTCATACAGGCCGAATAGTGTGCAACCGCGTCTCCGGCACAATAACGATAAAACAAATCTGGTTCTTTAAATTTCATTTCAGATAAGTTTTCCGTCGCTATGCCGTGTTTTTTCATGGCCAAATAAAAGTCGCCGTAATAAGGATAGTAAGAGGTAAACAAGTTTATACCCGTCTCTAATCCTTTTGGTAACCTGGAATCAAAAAAAGCAACAGCTTTCATACCATCAAACGCCAGTGTTTGTTCCGGTAATTTGAATCCACGTTCTGTTAATCTTTTATCGTCGGCTCGAATGTTCCAACCCATACGTCTACACTCTGGATGTTCTAGCAACGGCTTCATGGTATCCAATAATGCTAGGTTTTCTGTTTGGCCGTCTTTACTGATATCCAATACGACAGCTTTGTCCGGTTCACAAGAGTATTGAAAGGTATACAACACTTCGTTCTTTTTCCAAACCCCTTTCCATTCGGCGTCATACCCAACGTTGAATTTTTTATTTTCTATGTAATGATTTATGATCTGAGTGTTTTGCGCGGGGTCATCTACAACGATCCATTTAAAATCTTTTTTATTGTACGTTCCATCTACATAAGAAAAAGCTGTCTGTAAATGGAAGGTAAAAAGAGGTCTTAATTTAGGATCTGCTCCGTATATATTTGCCGGGCTGTAGGTTGGTAGAATTTTTCCAACCGGCGAATCCATCACGACTCCATAAAAATTACTTATCTTTAATGGTTTTTGCATAATGGTTTTAAATACGTCTGCGCCAAAACAAACTATCAGCTTAGGTTTGTATTGCTGTATCTCTTGTTTTAATTCCCGCAAACCTTCAGCGTACATTTCAGCGGTAGGTTTTTTTGCCCCGGTTCCGCATTTGACCAGAGACGTAAACCATACGGAATCTTCATTTTTTCCAAGCCTGTCTAGCATAGAAAAAATTTCTTTTGCGTATTGTGAGTCTTGACTGTACAAACAGTTTGACTTTAAATCTTCTACTGTCGGACAAGCGGTTACAAAGAATATTTTTGCTTCGGTGTTACCCCAGGAATTTAATTTTATTTTAATCGGAAATGTCATTTTTTATCTAGTAAAGTTAAATATTTTTGTTCTTGCTGAACTTGAGCCGGAAGCCACGAAACTTTGTTTCTTTGTTTTACATATTTGGCTATACACGTATTTTGTACGTCCTGAACAGGGAATACCGTGTCTCCTTCTGTTATTCTTTCAATTTGTGCTGCGGGGACATGCGTTTTAATAAAAAACTTTGTCATTGCTGGAAATTTATTTAAACACAAGTCTAAATTTATTTTAGATTTAAATTCTTCCGTAGAAATTTCTTTTGGAAAATAAATTTTTAGCGTTTTTTTGAGTTCGCCAACCGTAAATATATTACATATTTTATCCATAACCAACTTATACCTCAGCGTGTCTTTATCGATTAATGTGTTTAATTCGTAAAACAACCATATTGGATATTTTTTATTTTTAAAAAAAGAAGTATCTAGCCAGTATGCAATTAGTACGACTTTTTCTTCTACGGTTAAATTCGTTAAATGACTTGGTAGTTTTTCCGGAAAAAAACCGATAAGATATTCTAACAGATTAAACTTAAAAATTTTTATTTTGGCGACATTGGCCACGGGCGCAAGTGGATACATGTACATACTGCCGCTGGAAACACATCCGATTGGTTCAAAGTAATCGGTTTCTTCCAAGCCTTCTTCTAAGGCTTTTTTTACATAATAATATATTGTATGATTTTTAAATAAATGCCCTATGTGCAGTTCTGTGTTTTGGGCAATATATAGTGATTTTTGCGACGGTAAACAACCCGTAAACGGGTCAATCTTACCTTGTGCTTCGTAGTTTATAAAATTAATTTTATCGCACATCAGTTCTTGTAACGATTGTATATTTTTATTTTTTGTCATAATTTTTCTTCCATTGTCATTAATGAACTATTTGTTTCTGAAAACAAAACACCAAATCTTTTATGATCCAGTGGGTCTTCTAATTTAGCCAAGGTATAAAAATTTATTGGGAAACATCCAACTATATCCTCTATTTCTTCGTGTAACAAATTAATGTCTTTATCTTTATATAAAATTTGAAGATTTTTTATTAAGATAAGTTCTTCGGGCGTAACATAAATTAGTTTGGTGTATTTGTTGTCGATTTTTTCTTTTTTTAAAAAATTATCCAACTCTTCAAACGATTCAAATCGATATGTCTTTGGTATCGATTCTTTCGCTTCCGATTCAAATTTTTTTTGAAAAGAGTTGAGTAACAACGATATTATATTCATAAATTTTTTTTGTGTTTTATTGTGGTTTTAAAATTATCTATTTTCGATATCCCGTATAAGATACCTACTGCAGGTAATATTATTGTAATAAAAGCAATTACGCTTAGTACAGCCGTCATAAATTCTATAAATTTACAAAATATTTTTTCAACAAACCAACAAAGTTTTTTTAGTGTTTTCATATGTATAAATTGTCTAAGTCAAAGTGATCATTAAACGCGGCATAAATTTTTTTTTAATACAATAACTTCGGGTCATTGGATGCGTTTTTTTGTCCGCGTGTATTGTATGCGCATAAAATAATCCATTTTTTAACGAATTCTCTCTAGTATCGTCTCTAGGACATCTCTCAAAACAACGTGCCGTCGAAAGCCCGTCGTGAACACTAATGTATTCCTTTCTTTCTTCTCTATTCATATAATTTGTCTACATCTTTAAAATAAATATATGTTGTAAGTTGTTTTATCGACATATATCTGGTGCTGTCTTTAGAACATCTGTCTATATCTAAGGCGTAGGTATAAGCCAGATATTCACGGTCAATAAACTTTTTATTTTTTCTATTTATATAATCTATATAATCCATATGATTTACTTGTTTTTAATCGTAAAGTTTATCGTTTGAATCGAAATAATTATTTACTAGTTTTGATTTTTTAATAAATAACGCCCTGGTGTCGTCTCTGGTTTTTTTGTCTACATATAAAGCGTAGCGACAAACATGCATGGCAGCAACACAAGCCATTCGCGTATCGTCTCTAGGACATTTGTCTATATGTAAAGCATACAGATAAGCATTACCTTCTTTTATAGCCGCTTCTCTAGTATCGGCTCTAGGATGACGATCTATTTTTTTAGCATACATACAAGCGTAACCTTCCTTAATAGCCGCTTTCCTAGTATCGTTCTTAGGACATTTGTCTATATGTAAGGCAACATACAACCCACCGCGTTTTTTTATTAATTTTAATCTTTCTTCTTTAGTCATATAGTTTGTCTACAAAGTAAGCGTACATATAAGCATTACCTTCTTCGATAGCCGCTTCTCCAGTATCGTTTCTAGGACATTTATCTACATATAACGCATAAGGGTAAGCCTTAATTTCCTTAATAGCCCCTTTCCTGGTGTCGTCTCTAGGACATTTGTCTATATAACAGGCATAGTAATAAGCACAACCTTCCTTGATAGACGCTTCTCTAGTATCGTCCGTAGGACCTTTGTTTACATGTTTAGCGAAGTAAAATGCGTCTTGTTTTTTAAACAATTTTTTTCTGGTCATTGAACGAAACCCGTTTTCGACTCCAGTAAAAATTCTTCGTCTGTTAATATAATTGTTTGCATGGTTTTTGAGTCGTCGTTGCCGGATTGACACCGACTTTGGTGTGTTGTTAAATTATGTTATTTGCTTCAAAAATAATTTTTACTACCCAAACCATGCCAATACAAGTAATCGTAACAATCCAAAACAACCAATACTTGTCGTGATGTCTTTTCATTTTTTAAGTGTTTACTTTTTTTTGTAAATGTATTTTACAACAGCATATTTAAGTTTTGATTTGGTTTTTAATTGTATTAATTTCACGTTTTTGTTCACTACCACGTACTTTCTCGACTAGTCGATAGCCGTATGTTTCGATAGCGGTTCTAAAACCGGGTAACGTGTTTTCGCTTAAAAAGACGCAGTCGCAATTCCCGCCTTCAAAACTAACTTTCCATTTCCAACCGTTGTCTTTACATTGCGCTTCTAGCCAATTCAATAGATCAGTGTCACTCAATTTAGCTTTGCGCTTAACCCTAACCTTTCGTTTTATTTTTTGTTTACCGCAATTCATCCATCCCCCCTGCCATCGCCGCTTCCATTGCCAAAGCCTCTGCCATCGCCGATGCCAAGCCGCACCAGCTACCATGGATAGCACGTACAAGGCAATTAAGCATGGTTTCAATATGCGCCTTTCCGTTCGCAACGGATCGCAGCTCATACGCCACCATCTTTCGCATTCAAGGACGGCATAGGCTATCCTGTGTCGGAGATAGTCTATTGTTCGGAGCGAGTAATGTTTATTTATTAATTGTCATAATGTTTTCCTTTTTTGTTAGTTTTTTACTGACAATCGGTGATATAGAAAAGGACTCCTATCGTGCGGCTAGGCATATCTCTGGAGTCTGTTCCTTGACATATGGAATTGCGCGACCGTTTTCTAGAACTGCGACCATGCATATCTCTGGAGTCTGTTCTTTGACATATAGAAGCGCACAACCGTTTTCCAGAACTGCTGCCATGCATATCTCCGGCGTTTGTTCTTTGACATATTGCAGCGCATAACCGTCTTTTTGAACCGCTGCCATGCATATCTCTGGAGTCTGTTCTTTGACATATAGAAGCGCACAACCGTTTTCCAGAACTGCTGCCATGCATATCTCCGGCGTTTGTTCTTTGACATATTGCAGCGCATAACCGTCTTTTTGAACCGCTGCCATGCATATCTCTGGAGTCTGTTCTTTGACATATTGCAGTGCGTAGGCGTCTGCCTTTACCGCCGCTAGGCATATCTCTGGCGTTTGTTCATTAACGTCTCGCAGCGCATAACCGTGTTTCTTAACCGCTGCTAGGCATATCTCTGGAGTCTGTTTTTGAACAGCGCAAGAGGTGGGCGCATCTTTTTTCAATTTTTTGGGAATTGTTGTTTTCATTTTCTTTCTTTTTTTTTGCTGATAATTATTGTAGCAAAAAGTTAATGCCGAACCGAACGCCTCGCATATCGTCAAGAGTCAACGCCGGCAAGTTCGGATCGATAGGTTCTTCGGATTCAAGCGCATATTTATTCCACCCTTGCTGCTTGCCCGTCTGTATAACCAGCCATGGCGCCAAGTTTTTTTCGCCATAAAAATAGCCTAGTTTTTTATAATGCTTGATTTTCATATTGTTGCTTTCTTGCTTCGTTACTTGTTTAGTGGTTACCTGTAATTTCAGTTTTCGATTCCATGACCAAGTTGACGCTACACGCTATTGCGTTAATAGCAGCAAGCAGGGTGAGTGCCGTTAGAGCTAACCAATTCGTAGCTGAAAACGTCATCACGCTTTCGATAAGCACGACAAATCCTATGGACTTGGGCCAGTTGCCAAACACTTGACGACCCCATTGCGCTAGCGTGATTGCCGAAAAAGCTAGTCCGCCGCTAACCGGCAGCCACATTAAAGGTGTTGCTTCAGTTTCGTAGTGAGCCAAAGTATACGTAGCCACAGGCACAAATCCGCCAAAAATGGCAGCAGTGCTAGCGGCAACTTTATTCTTCCAAGCAAGCCGGATTTGCTCGAGGATGGTTGGATGGTACTTCCTCACTTTTTTGTGTTGTTTTGTGACAACAGACGATTGACATCCGGCCTTATTGAATCGTGTGTTATTTGCAATCATTGTTTGCTTCTTCCAAAAACATTTCTACCGATTCTTTTTTTGTGTAGTAAAAATACCGTTTCGACTTTCTATAAAGTCCAACGATTGCTGAGATTTCCCACGAGCCATCACGAAGCCGCGTGACGCTGCAGTGTTCTTGAGTGATTTTGTTCATGTTTTTTTGCTTTTTTTGTTTGTTTTTTTGTTCTGTTTTGACGCATTCTGTGGTCGGAGCCGCTTCCATTGCGGCTTCCACCGCCATCACCACCTCCGCAGCTTGAGCTGTAGCCATCGCCTGAGTCCAAGCATTCATTGACGTGCTCCGGCCATTCCATTATTGATACTTTTGCGGCTGTTGATGCAGGAATGAATTCGCAAGTCTCCGTCAGATAACCTTCCGCAACAGATGCCGGTATCAGACCGCCTTTAATGCCGTAATTCGCTACGGCAGACAGCGTATGCCCTTTGACCGCTGACCACGTCCATAGTCTACGAGCATCTGTTAGCACGGCATCTCGCCCTTTTTTTGCGGCTACAGTTCCTGCCCACACTCCAGCATCTTTACATCGTACAATGCAGAATCGTCCGATTGGATTATATTGATCCGGCTCGAGCCGGATGGAGGTTTTTTTCACAAACAACTCGCCGTTAATTGTTATTTCATTATCGTTTGTATTGTTACTATTTATTTTCTATTTTTTCCTTTTGTTCTTTATTAAAGAAGGCCAAGACCTTCGTAAGCAATTTTAATTGTTACAGCCATTCCAAATGCGACGCCGCACAGGAACCCACTTAGGGTTAGTGCGAGCACCCAAAACCAATAATGATCATCGTTTTGTTTATATGATTTCAATTTTTTTCCTTTTTGTTATTTATTGTTTAAAAATTATGCGGCGAATATTAAATTATTCGCCGCAATCTATTTACAATTCACCTCAGCTATTGCGGAGTACGGATAATTTCAATCGTCATCCCATCTAATCGCTTACACAGTTCTTGAACGACAGTTTTGCTTTTTTTAATTTTATTTTTTTTGCTTTGGTTTGTTTTGTTGGCTGTATTAATAATTTTTTGAGCAGCCATGAGACGTTGTTTAAGTGTGTCAACTTCGATACATTTTTCTTTCCACAAGTGAAGCAGCAGGTTTAGTTTGTTTGTAATATTCTCCATGCTTCCCACATCTTTACCCTTAAACTCAACCCACTCAGGTTTATTTCTTTTTGCGGGGTGGTATTTGTATTTATTATTCATTACTTTCAAATTTCTCACGAGCGCGATTTAACGCAGCGGCGATACACTCTTCTCTACTTTCGTACGCCGACTCGGCGATAGTCGCTAATTTTTTTAATAACTTCTAACGACTGGTCTGAGTCACTAATAACCTGACACAAGTCGTCTAAAGCGACATCGAATGATATAGTGGACGTCGGTTCTTCTACAATTTTGTTTTGATCTGAATCAAACATGTTGTTCATATGTATTTATTTTCTTGTGCCGCAATAACGTGGTTAGCGCATTCAACGTATCCTGCAATATCAACCAAGTTATCTTGTTTGTGTTTATTAAGTTGTCTTTTTAATTTTTCACATATCATAATATACGCCAAATCTTCTGGAACTAAACGCCGTATTAATTTGGTATCTGGATATATGTATCTATAACCCAAGGCATTTAACATCTCTGTCGTCTTTGTAAAGCTATGTAAAGACTCCCCGTAATCCCTTTTTCTGTCGCCGTTAACTATAAAGTTTGCTGCGGAAAGCACCGATTGGCATTTGCTTTCAACCGGTTTTTCTGATTCCACAAAGTCTGTGTTTTCAGAAATTAACTGCCAATTATAATGCTCTGTTAACTTGGTTACGTACAACGCCGTATCCATTTCTAACATTTTTAGATTCAATTCTCTTGCCACAATATATTCTGTTTTAGCGCCCTTGCTTTCTTTCCAACCGGGCAAAAAACAAATTTCATCGGCCTCCATGAGCTGTTTTAAATCTGCTCGCATATAAACAGATCTTTTTAATCTTTTTTTGCTTTTAAAATTTTTTGCCGGGTTTAAAACAGCGTATCCTAAAGCGATCAATTTTTTTTCGGCCAAATCGAACATTTTGTAATTATAATTTTTCTTACCTGTCATAGGGCCGGACAAATATATTTTCATTTTTTTTTTTGGTTCAAATTTAATGGACGTTAAACAAGTTAACTAAACAATTGCTACGTTGTGTATTTGTTTTTCAAAAAATTGTATATTTTTGGAATTCCAAATTTTTTAATTTTTTGAAACGTGTGCGGTAATATTTCAGCGACTAAAACCGCTTCTCCTTTTAGCAAAGGATGATTTGGTGATTTTAACCAAACAGCTTTGCCGTCTCCGACCAACTGCAACCCACAATCTTTGTTTTCAGATATGGCGGCTGCGGTGTTCATGATTTTTAATTTAACATCCTGCATATTTTTAGTTTTCCAAATCAATGTAATCTGCTTCTTCTTCTACTTCTTTCAAAGTTAAAAGGAATTCTTGAAATAATTTTTTTTCTTTGGTTGAATAATTAGAAACATCAAAATATTTTTTCATGTCGATGAAAAACCTAGATACTTTGATCAAAGACCTATTGTTGGTACCCCAGCAATAATTGAGTTGTTCGGACAAGTCGTCTGTAAACGATTCGATGTTGGGCGCTATTTCGCTAAAATGTACTACTTTAATTGTATGTATTGTCATTTTTTTTCTTTCTGTTGGTTTTATTTTTTTGCATCTACTATATCTAACAACTTTCGTTGCAGTTTTTTATCTTTAACCGGTTTTTCGTTTTCATCGTAAAACTCGGTGTCAAATATACAATCTATACCCTTTTCGTAAATGTCTACGATTTTGTACTTTTTTTGATTTAACACCACATAGTGTGTTTTTTTTCTTTTTCTAGCTTGTTTCATTTGCTTTGTTTTCTAAAAGAAGATTTGGTGTAACCATCGGAGATATGTTGCTGAAGTCCATATATTCCAAGTTACCATCAATATCAACTTCAAAATTTTTAGAGTGTCTAGATTTTAACGAAAAGAAGCAAAACTTGTTCGTAGTAGTAGACTCCCTACCTATACCGAAGGCGCAATCGGCAGGTTTTATAATGCCTTTGAACCCAGATATTTCTTCGTTGGTAAAAGATTTTTTTAGCTTTCCTTTTGCTTGATGAAGAACCAACAAAGCATAAGGGTGCGAGCCACCTACTTTGAACTCTGACAGTTTGTCTAGTTCAAAAGAAATTGCTTCGTACTTTTGCCACTTTTGTGTAACTTCTTCGTTTTCAGCGCTGGAATCTAAGTAATCCATTTGATCAACTATTACTAGGTCGGGATGATATTTTTCTTTATCGTAAACCTGTTGAATGTATTGTCTTATGGTTGTCGGGGTTACAGGCGCCAAATCCCGTATGTCCTCTATCCTAAAGTTTTTTAACAAATCTTTTTCGTCCGGAGTCATTAAGTTAAACTTTTGCTCTAGTTCAAAATTTGCGTTTCCCTGGTGTAGATCGGAGTAATTTATTTTGAAATGTCTAGCGTAAAACCGGTTTAACACATCGTAACCCGGTTCTTCCAATGAAAAATACATCACATTGTATTCCTGGATAGATGCGTTGTAGGCTATACAAGAAGCCAATGCGGTTTTACCTCCGCCCGAAAATCCCATTAGCAAGTTGTACTGCCCATAACCTAACCCACGAATGACACGATCTACTGCTTTAATGCCCGTAGGTACCATTGTAGAATAAGTTTTCTTATACAATTGTTGAAACGGTTTATACGACATTGATTTTTCTTCGATATTAGACAGGTCAAAGTTATGTCCTAACTTCATGCCTTCGTGCCAAATCTCGATCAAATCGTGTTTGTGTTGGCTGTGGATGGCTTTCAGTCGCCGCCACAGGCGGTAGCCCTTCAACTCGTCTGATATAAAGTTAATTTGATTGGCCTCTGTTTCTAGAAACCATTTAAGTAACCGTATAACCGGATCCATGTCGGTTTGTTTATTTAATACGCCCGTGTGGAATTTCTCGCGTAAACAAAGTTTGATTACCTCTTCCGATATTGGATGATCTTTTGCGGTCAAAAATATTTCTGCAAAAACAGCATATATTGTAACCATTTCAAAATCAGAACTCGAGAAACCTAGCTTTTTTGCTTTATCGTTTATTTCTTTAGATTTGTACAAATGCAACAACAGCAATTCTACAAACTCGTAAGAATCGTATTTATTTAGGTCGTCCATGTTCTTTACCAACAATTCTTTCTATATTACAAGCCAGTTCGGGTTTGCTTTTTACAAAAGCCTCTACGGTCGGTGTCCATTTTTTTCTAGCTTCTGCCAAAAAAGTTTTCGTTATTTCCGGTATTTCTTGTACCGGCTGTAATATCCTAAACCAAGGTTCAAAATCCAAGTTATCGTTTAACAACACTTGTTTTACCGATTTTCCTTTTATTAACACCAGCCGTTCTAGATAACTTAATTGAATTTTGTAATCTTCTTCTATAGAAGCACAATTTTTTTCAACATAATTTTTAAAATTGGCTTCACTACCGGCATACATTAAACGTTTAGCCGTCATTTCATGGGCAGGTATTTTATCAAATTGTGCATCCACAAACACAACAGGGTCTATACCTTTTTCCACACAATACTCCGCCAACTTTTTAAAGTCGGCGGAGTACGAGGGCGGTATCCTATAAGACGGCGATATTTTTTGTTTATACTCTAAAAACCGTGTTTCGGCTATCAGAGCATATTCGTCAATTGTATCATACATGTTTTATTTTTCTTAATTCAGCAACAGGTACTAGTTGTACTTGTAAATTTATATCCTCGACTAGGGCCGCGCTTTTGTCTTTGTCGAAAAAAGACAACACTTTAGCTAAGCCTGGTACCCTGTGTTGTTTTTTGTTTCCAACCAACAGCACCACGTCGTCTTCGACAATTTCGTCGTAACACTTGTTTTGAATGGATTTCTCGATCCAATGCTGTTCTAGATATCTCCAGTTTGAGTCAGGCATAAAATTCCTCATATATTTCATCGGCTGTGACTTCTTTTTTGTGTTTCGAACTATAAGCAGAAGGTTCTGCATAACAACTGTTTTCAAACTCAACCAAGTGCCAATGCACTTCTTCTTCTTTATTTGCAACAAAATTAATCGTTCCAATTTTAGACATGAGTGTTTGTAGTGTCATATGATAACTTTCTGCTGTGTTTACAGCCGTTATTTGTTTAATTTTTTTAAGTGTTCTGTAACCAGTTGATCGAATACTTCGACGGTCATTTCGTCCGGCGAAGGATATCCAAATTGTGATGGATTTATATTAATACATTTTCTTGTTTTTTGTACGAACTCGTCGACCAGTTGCGTAGCCATCTTTTGTGTGGCTTCGTCTCCGTCTAACATAAGTACAATCGTTTTCCAGTTGTTTACAATTTTATTCTTTTGTTCGTCCGATATGTTTTTACCAAAGGTAGCAACAGCGTTGTTACCTTTTAACGCTTTTTTGATTCCTTCAACAACTACAACATGGTTGAATTTGATAGCTTGATCGAAGTTATATATGTATTTACCTTTTGAAAAAAGATGTATGTATCTAATGTTTTTCATCTTTTCCCAATTTTTAGTACCCGGTACAAATCTCAATTGCCATCCAACGAAAACGTCTTTTTCAAAGACAGGAAAAAACAAACTTCCTCCTGTATAAAGCCTTGTTCCAGAATTAAATTCTATGTGCAGCCCATCAGAATCGTCTATAAAACCTATTTGTTTGTTGTATGTATAATCCTCTAGGTTTAATAAATGATCTTTTTTTAAGAAATTAATAGCTGGGTGGTCCTTGCTTAAAGTCATCAGATTTATTATTTTCTTAAACGGAAACTGCCGAGCCATCGGATGTTCTTTAATTTGTATTTCTACCGTATCGCACGAAAAGTTTTTAACGTCGTCGGTGAGTTTAAACGGTTTACCACAAATATAACATTTTGTATGCAAGGAATCCGGAAAAACATACCGCTTCATTTTTTTGCGGTCATTGGGATCGCAAGTTGGGCAGGGTACACGATACTGCCCTTTGCTGGCGGGTTTTATTTGACCAAATTTTTTGATCAAATATTTTTCAAACTGGACACCGCCAAATAACGCTGGGTTAGATGGACGTTGCTGTTTCAACGGGATTCCAATCTATTTCCGACAAGGAAGATATGCGTTTAACTACCCAACCTTGTTTTTCGTATATTTTTTGTCGTTTTTCAGCCATAGCCTGTAATGTACTATCATGATTGTCTTGAAAATCAATCAAGATAAAATGGGTTTTTTTATCAACATTTAACAAATTTTGTTGCTCGGCAGACAAGATTCTGGATCCTCTAAACGCCTCCTGCAACACTTCAACTTCCGAAGAACCACCGGCTGCCTGTACAACGACACGTACATTTGGAATGTCTACCCCCGCCCTAAAAGCGTCGGTAGCTATCATGTGTTGTATTTTGTTTGCTTTGTATTCTTCGATGATTTGTTTTTGTTGGTTGGGAACCAAAGCAAACGCCCCCACTTCATTTTTATACGCGTTCCGATGTAAATACCTTGTACCTTCGGGCATGTGTTTATACAGCGGTATTAAATGATTTATAATGTGGTCTACAAACACAAGCGTTTGCCAGTTGTTCGGTACTGCTGAACAAACTTTACCTATCAATTTGTTCCGTAACTCGTTTGTTTGAATTCCTATTTTTATTTTACCCTCTACCGTGTTTTGATTCATGCTTATTTGCGGGGTCTTAAGCATATATACATACCCCGGTACAACAGCACCACATTCCACAGCTCTATCGTAAGACACGTGAACAAGTCGTTCACCAAACAAGCCGGTTAACAATTTGTCGGCGTTGTTAAACAAATTTTTATCCGTGGCGGTATACCCCACTACCCGCACGGGAGTCATTTTTGTCAGGGTGTCTATAGAAAAATCGCCAGTGTATTGTTGAATTTCATCAGCCAACAACAATTGGCATTTTTCGATGGCGCACCTAGGCAACGAACGTAATGTAGTGATTGTTATTTTTTCGCTAATTTCATTGTATCCGTCGCCTACTCTACCTATGTCTGTGTCTGGAAAATATTTTTTAAATTTTTCGTATGTTTGATTAAACACTTCCTTGAGAGGAACTACTAGAATCGTATTAAAATAATTTTTCCACGCGGCGTATGTGACTATTTGCATAACTGTTTTACCGTACCCGCCTGTGGCATTTACAATACCGTAATCTTCTTTGACGCCTTGTAAGAAATCTATCACATCCCCTATTTGATAGTTTCTTAACCCTATTTTTTTAACAGCAACCCAGTCGGGGTCGGGCATAGGGGTTCTCCTGTCGTCGATAACCGCAACGTCGTTGTTGTGTTCAATCAAGCGAATAACCTGTTTGAAATAACCCGGCAACGTCACCACCCCGCCGTCGGGGTGGGGTGTGTGAACCAGAATTTTTTCAAACTTGGGTGCTCTTCTAAAGTTTTTCGTCACCAATGTTTTTTTGTAGTATTGGAGATAATTTAAAATGTAGGGGGGTGTTTGTTTAATCCACAATACACCATCTAATCTTTCAATTTTAATTTGCATATAAGGTAATTAAGTGTTCTGCAACAGAATTTAACCCGTCGTCGTGGTCTACAACCAAAACTTGGTTTAACCCGTTTGTTTTTATCATGTTCTTTAAAACAGAAAAGTACAACTGCCTGTTGTCGACATCCAGGTGCGTCGTACCCTCGTCGATAATCATAAGCGGAAAAGACTGACTAAATAAAGCGTGTAAAGAAAATCGTAGGCATAACCCCACTATAATCTTTTGACCGCCAGATAACGCAGGCAATATGGTTCCATACTCGTCGTATGCGACTACATTAAACGTATCGTCTATTACAATTTCAAACGGAGCATTAAACTCACGTAAATATTCGTTGATGTACTCTCCCACTACACCGGTGTAATTTTCTAACAAACGATTAGGAAAATTCTGCGTGTGAAATCCGTCGTACACGTTTTGTAATGTGGCGGAATATTCTGTTATCTTTTTGTTTTTTTCAACAACAATTTTGGCTTGTTTAATGCGGTTGTTTAAATCCGATATCGTTCTTTCTATCCCCTTTACTTCCATGTTTTTTGAAACCCAAAGCATGTACCTCTCTTCGACCGACCGATATTTTTCTTCGGCGTCAGCTAAATCTTTTTCTGTGTATGTGGTTTTATCTTTACACAAATCAGACAGTTTTTGATTACTAACAGCCAAGTCTATCTCAACGGTTTGTATTTGCTTTGACAAGGTTTGTATGTTTTTTTGCTTATCATAATACTTTTGTATAGCCAAATCGTACAGTTCTTTTGACAACAATTCTGTTCCGGCAGAAAGATTGGCTATTTCGGACATTAACATATTTTTGTTCCTAAGCTCGTCTTGTTTTTTAACAAGCTCCGAACTCAATTTAGTTTTTGTGGGAAGCAAATTAATTTTTTCATTTAAAACCGCCTCGTATTGCGTCTTTAAATTAACACAAGTGGCGGATAATTCGGCTAAATGTTTTTCGATGTTTACAATCGGTTGGTCGCATAACGGGCATACACCAGATTTGTCGTTTTTAAACCGTTCTAGTTTTGCCGCCACGGAGTCATATTCTACTTTTAATCGAACAACATCTCCGTCGATTTTATCTAAAGCACTTACCGTCCGACTTAATGTATTTTCCGCTTCCTTTACATCAGCTTCGGTTATTGTTAAATTTTTTACAATATCCATTTTTTCGGCGGCACTTTTTAAAGTCTTTAAATTGTCTACGTTAACTTTAGCTATCGTTTGCTCGAGAGTACTTAGGTTGGTCGACAATTCGATTTTTTGTTGTTGTAGCTGTTGTATTTTTTCGGTCAGTTCTTGTATTACGGGCAGATCAGAAAAGTATTTTTTAATTGTATCCACTAAACGCCTGGCGGTGTCTGATTGTACGGGCAACGCCGATTGTTCCATTTCGGAAATACTTTTTTGTAACACAACCAATTCCGTTTCAGCCGCAGATAGTTGTGTCGTCAAATCCACTATATTTTCAACCGGGTATAGAGGCGGTGCTTGTTTTATATATTTCCAAATTACATCTCTTAATTTTTGAAAATCCGGTGTCATGAATATTTTTTGAAACATTCTACCTCGTGTGGAGGGGTCTTCAGAAAACAAGGAAGTTATTTGTCCTTGGTGCGCTACAATAACATTTTTAAATATGGTCGGGTCTATACCTAACAATTGTTCCCAAAGCTGCTTTACTTCTGTCGCTTTTTTGTATGTTTTTCCGTCATAATCCAAAACTACTTTAGAGGAGTCCAAATGTCTTTCTAACCTGCCCTCTTTTCCAGCTAATTCAAATTCCATAATTACAAAACCCGTGTTGGTACCCGCACGCATAATGTTTTCTTTTTTGTCGGGTAACGTACCTGTAAACAAGTAGTCTATTGCTTCCAATATGGAAGATTTTCCAGTTCCGTTTTTACCAACTATAGCGTTAAGTCCGGTCACAAAAGCCAACGTCACGTTGGTATGTTTTTTGAAATTATTTAATTGTATTTTTTTAATTAAAAATTTATTCATAGTTTATTTTTTTATCTCTCAACCAGATATTGTTTAATTTTTTTTACGACAAAAGTACAACTAGGTAAGGTTAGTCGTACAATTTATCTATAAATTCAAAATACGCAGATTTTTTTATTTTACGTTTAATTGCTATCGCCCGTGTATCATCTCTAGAACATTTATCTACGTGTAACGCATAAGGGCAAGAAACGTAATCGTCTATTGCTTTTTTCTATCAACGTCGTTTGGTGACTTATATGTGTTATAAGACACGTGAAACAATTTTTTTAATCATATAGTTTGTCTATATGTATAGCATACAGATAAGCATTACATTCTTTTATAGCTTTGTCTCTAGTATCGTCTCTCGGACATTTGTCTATATGTAGAGCATACCAATAACCATCACCTTCTTCGATAGCTTTGTCTCTAGTATCGTCTCTAGGACAGTTGTCTATAAAGAAGGCAACATACAGCACACCGCGGTTTTTTATTAAGTTATCTCTAGTCATATAATTTATCCATGTCGTTTGCGTACCAATAAGCCATACCTTCTTTTATGGCTCCTTTTCTAGTATCGTCTCTAGGACATTTGTCTACACAGAAAGCATACCCATAAGCATTACCTTTCTTAATAGTCGCTTCTCTAGTATCGTCTCTAGGACACTTGTCTATATGTTGAGCATACCAATAAGCAGCGCCTTCTTTTATAGCTCCGTCCCTAGTATCGTCCCTAGGACATTTGTCTATATC
>CAZFBN010000014.1:0-57189 GCA_964517145.1 uncultured Saprospiraceae bacterium | reverse complement strand
AAGTGCGTTTACTTGCTATTAGATGTGGAAAAACTTAATTTTTAACAGCTTCTCAAATAAACAACAATTTTAATCGGCTTTTGCCAATTTATTTTCTTAACACTTCTATAACTTTTAGGTAGAGCCAAATTTAATTTTTAAGCAAGAGTTGCAATTGATTTGTAACTAGTTTAGAAGTAATCTAAATAGTTAACGCTTTTAAAATTTTTCTGTTAAAAGAGGGAAGCACGTTATATATTTGCGCCACGTGACAAATCTGTGACGATTTGCAAAACCATTTAAATGTTATAAACACTCAATATACTATGGTATTTCGATCTTTGATTTGCCGAATTAGCTCCTTGATGGTCGTTCTGTTCCTCGCATCTGCTGCAATGGCACAAGATGCCGCAGCAGGAGGCGGCGGTACGGCTGATATTGGTGAAGGGAAAACACTTTTTCAAAATCAATGTGCTGCTTGCCACAACAAAAACATGAAGGATAAGCTGACGGGTCCTGCCCTCGGCGGCATGGAAGAACGTTGGGCTGCTTATCCGCGCGAAGACCTGTATAGCTGGATTCGTAACTCTCAGGGTTTAATTGCTGCTGGACATCCTCGTGCTACTGAACTTTGGGCGGAGTGGAAGCCGAACATTATGACCAACTTCCCCAACCTGACGGATCAGCAAATTGAAAATTTGATTGCATATATCAATGATGTATATGTGAACGGTGCTACTGCTAAGGTTGCAGGCGGACCTACTGATGGCACGACTCCTGTGCCAACAAAGCCCAACAACACTCCACTTTTTATTGCGCTTACGATTATTTTGGCGATTCTGGCAATTGTGTTGGGGCGCATTATTTCAAGCTTGAATTATATCCTGGCGTTGCGCGAAGGCGATACCACGGTACGTCGCAAGACACTAGTAGAAACCTTGACGAGCAAAGGCGTTATTGCGTTTGTGATTTTTGCTTTGGTGGTGCTGGGTGGTTATACCACGGTGAACAATGCGATTTCATTGGGTCGTCAGCAAAATTATCAGCCCGAGCAGCCGATTAAATTTTCACATGCTACGCACGCTGGGTTACAAAAAATTGATTGTGAATATTGCCACGATGGTGCCCGCCGCAGTAAGCATTCTAACATTCCTGCTGCGAATACTTGTATGAATTGCCACCGCGCTATCAAAGTTGGCTCCCAATATGGTACGGGTGAATTGACTAAAATTTTTGCATCCATTGGTTATGACCCAAGTACAGATAAGTATATTTCTAACTATGATAGCTTGAGCACACAACAGATCGAACGTATTTATAAAAAATGGATTGCTGACACTTACGTGCAGGAAAACAGCAAGCTGGATGCGATTGGCGAGAAAACCATTGAAGACCAATGGAAAGGAATTGTAGCTGCTTTGACGAATAAGGAAACGGGCGATCAAAAAATTCAGGGTCCGATTGAATGGACGCGCATTCACAATATGCCGGATCATGTTTATTTCAACCACGCGCAGCACGTTGCGGTCGGTCAGTTGGAATGCCAAACCTGTCACGGCAAAGTAGAAGAAATGGAGTTGGTATATCAATATTCGCCCCTTTCAATGGGCTGGTGTATCAATTGTCACCGTCAAACGGAAATACAGTTTACTAAAAATGGCTATTATGATAATTATTATGAAAAATATCATAAAGAAATTGCCAATGGTGCACGTGATAAAGTAACGGTAGAAAATATTGGTGGTTTGGAATGTCAAAAATGCCATTATTAATTATTTTTTGATTTTTATTTGACGCTTTTTATAAAGATACAACTGCGTCAAACGAAAAATAATAAACTTCAAACGTCCAACGAGAAATAAGCAAAATGGGAAATAAACATAACGAAGTTTGGATCGGTGTCGAACAATTAAGCAACGACCCATCTTATCAAGAACTCGCTCAGCAAGAATTTTTTGAGCTGCCCATCGTGGATCAGCTTTCAGATGAAAAAACGATGGAAGTGGGCGCTTCTCGTCGTGATTTTCTGAAATACCTCGGTTTTGGTTTGGGCGCAGCCACTATTGCTGCCAGCTGTGAAATTCCAGTTAAAAAAGCCATCCCTTATGTAGTAAAACCTGAGGAAATCGTGCCAGGTGTAGCTACTTATTATGCTTCTACTTTTGTGCAAGGTGGTGACTATTGTGCTGTTTTGGTGAAAACGCGCGAAGGTCGCCCCATCAAAATTGAAGGCAACAGCCTTTCCCCTGTAACGTATGGCGGTACAAGCGCACGTGCACAGGCAAGTGTGTTGAGTTTGTACAATACCAGCCGCATCGCTGGTCCGCGTTGGATCAACAAGGGCAAGTTTGAAAGTAAGAATAACGACCCAAAGGCGAGTTGGACGCAGCTGGATCGGGAAATTATGAGCAAATTGACGCCCGAATCGCGCATTCGCTTGGTGAGCAATACCATTATGAGCCCGATGACGAAGCGTGCAATTGAAGAATTCAGAGCGAAATTTCCAAATACAGAAGTTATAATGTACGATGCGGTTTCTAGCTCCGCATTGCTGGAAGCCAATGAGCAGTGCTTTGGTCAGGCGGTCGTGCCAAACTATCGTTTCGATCAGGCAAAAGTAATTGTCAGCTTTGATGCTGATTTCTTAGGTACTTGGGTTTCCCCGATTGAGCACGCCTGGAATTACATTAGCAATCGACGAGTGGACGCTTCTAAACCAAGCAAGTCGCACCACATCCAGGTAGAAAGCCATATGACGCTGACTGGCTCGAATGCTGATAACCGTATTTTGGTAAAACCATCGGAGCAAGGTGCTGCTATTGTCACTTTGTACAATGAAGTTGCCAAATTAACAGGCGGCGCTACGGTGACTGCACCTCGTTTGGACAATGAAAAAGTTGAAAAACTTAGAAAGGTTGCTCAGGAATTGGCGGGCAATCGCGGTGCGTCTTTAGTGGTTGCGGGTTCAAACACCATTGGCGAACAAGTTCTAGTGAATGCGATCAACAATCTGTTGGGTAACTACGGTACAACCATCAGCTTTGCACATGTTTCGTTGCAACGACAAGGTAGAGACCGCGATATTCAGCGTTTGGTTCGTGAAATGAATGCCGGTCAGGTGGATGTGGTGATGTTCCTGGGCGAGGCGAACCCCGCTTGGGATTTGCCTAACAGCGACCGTTTCCGGACTGGTTTGGCAAAGGTGAAAACAAAAATTGCACTTCAAAGTGTACCAAACGAAACGACTGTTTTGTGTGATTACGCAGCTCCGGTGCATCATTTCCTGGAAAGCTGGGGAGACGTAGAGCCGAAGCGTGGGCAGTTCAGCTTGATTCAACCTACGATTAGTCCACTTTTCAATACCCGTCAGGTAGAGGAAACGCTGCTTACTTGGGCAGGTAGCGCTACTTTGAACGCCGCTGCCGAGCAGCCGATGTACGAATATTTGCGTGCCTACTGGGAAGCGAATATGTTCCCACGCCAAGGTAAATTTGCAACGTTCCAAATGTTTTGGGACAATGTGTTGCACGATGGCTTGTTTGAAATTCCAGAAGAAGCCAAATCTTTTGATTTTGCTGCTGATATCAACGCCGCTGCTGCTAAAGTGAGAAAGCCTGCCAATACAGAAATGGAAATTTCTTTCTTTGAAACGATACAAGCAGGTGGCGGTCAGTATGCTTCTAACCCTTGGTTGATGGAGCTACCAGACCCGGTTAACCGTTGTGTTTGGGGCAATTACTTGGGCATTCCAGTTGGCTGGGAAGGCGGTAGCCATTATACAACAATGCACAACCTGGGTACTGGAGAAGCCAAAGGGGTAGCTGACCTTGTTGAAATTGAAGTAAATGGCAGAAAAGAGACCATTACCACGGTTCGCCAGTTTGGTCAAATGCAAAATACAGTGTCTTTGGCAATTGGTTATGGTCGGGAATTGATTGGATACAAGGCAGAGGATGATGCGCGGAAGGTTGGTATCAATGTGTATCCTTGGTTGTTTATTGATGAAGATGGACAAACGCAATATTATGCAACCAATGTGAGTGTTTCTGACAGCATTGCAAAGGACAAAGATTTTCCTTGTGTGCAGTATCACCACACGATGGGCTTGGAAGCGACTGATCCTAAATCGAATAAGCAAATCAATGTAGATGAAAAGGTGGTGATGACCTTGCCCGATCCATTCAACGAAAATGGTTTTCAGGGTGGTTTGACCAAGCGTTCCATCATTTTCCAGGGTAGCCTCAGCGAATTGGACGAACTGAAAGAATACATCAAGGAGCGCAGAACAGAAGCGCAGGAATTAAATCAGCAGACCCTCTATCCGTATGATACTTACTTGAACGATGTGTATGGACAAGGACATCACTGGCTGATGCACATTGATTTGAATGCTTGTATTGGGTGTGGTGCTTGCGCGGTGGCTTGTATGGCAGAGAACAACGTGCCGGTGGTGGGTAAAAAAGAAGTGGGTCGCCACCATGAAATGACCTGGTTGCGCATTGACCGTTATTACTACGGAGATTTTGAAAATCCGAATGTAGTTTATCAACCGATGTTGTGTCAGCATTGTGATAACGCACCTTGCGAAAACGTATGTCCGGTAGCTGCTACGCCGCATAGCTCGGAAGGTTTGAATCATATGGCTTACAACCGTTGCATCGGTACGCGTTATTGTGCTAATAACTGTCCTTATAAAGTGCGCCGTTTCAATTGGTTGGATTATACCACTGCAGATATTTTTGGCTATAATGACAATTATTTCAATGATGCCAACTTAGAAACTGCAAGCGGGGCTACTTTCTACGCAGATAACCTCACCCGCATGGTGTTGAACCCTGATGTGACGGTTCGTTCTCGCGGCGTGATGGAAAAGTGTAGCTTCTGTGTGCAGCGCATTCAGGAAGGTAAATTGACTGCAAAACGCGAAGGTCGTCGCTTGGTAGATGCAGATGTTCGCACGGCTTGCCAAACGGCTTGCCCAACTGGTGCAATTGTCTTTGGGGATCGGAATGATAAAAACGGGGACGTTCGTAGAAAAGTGGACAATCCGTTGAATTACTTGGTGTTAGAAGAAGTCAACACACAGTCATCTGTATTGTACGGTGCGAAAGTGCATAACTGCAGCGAAGAATTATTAGGATAAGAATGTTTTGAGTGCTATAATTACTTGCTTTGCAATGAATAGTAGCCATAGAAACAAAAGCATCAATAGAATAAAATAACAGGATCAATAAAAATAAAGATAGATGAGTCACGCAGTTGTTTCTCCTATTCGTGACCCGCTGATCGAAGGTGGGAAGAATTATCACCAAATTACCGAAGACATCTGTGCACCGGCAGAGCGTGCTCCCAGTGTTGCTTGGGTGATAGCGTTCATTGTGTCGGTATTGTTCTTAGGTTTATATGTTTTTACGGTAGTATGGACGATTTGGTACGGCATTGGTTCCTGGGGCGAAAACCGGACGATTGGTTGGGCTTGGGATATTACCAACTTCGTTTGGTGGATCGGTATTGGTCACGCGGGTACGCTGATTTCCGCCATCTTGTTGCTGTTCCGCCAAAAGTGGCGTACCGGTGTAAACAGAGCTGCGGAGGCGATGACGATTTTTGCGGTAGTCTGTGCCGGTCAGTTCCCGCTCATTCACATGGGACGTCTTTGGCTGGGCTTCTTCATCTTCCCTTATCCCAACACGCGCGGTCCATTGTGGGTAAACTTCAATTCACCACTGTTGTGGGACGTGTTTGCCATCTCTACCTACTTCACTGTATCCTTGTTGTTCTGGTACACGGGTTTGGTGCCAGATTTTGCAACTTTGCGGGATCGTGCAAAGGGTATTCGGAAACAATTATATAATCTGCTCTCTTTTGGCTGGACGGGTGCTGCCAAGCACTGGCAACGTTTCGAGAGTTTGTCATTGGTACTTGCCGGTATTTCAACGCCGCTGGTACTTTCGGTACACACAATTGTATCCTTTGACTTTGCTACTTCGGTGATTCCCGGTTGGCACACCACGATCTTCCCGCCGTACTTTGTGGCAGGTGCAATTTTCTCTGGTTTTGCCATGGTATTAACGCTGATGTTGATAACGCGCAAAATCTTTAAATTGGAGCAATACATTACGCTGGCGCATATTGAGAGTATGAACAAGGTCATTCTGGTGACGGGTACAATTGTAGGTGTTGCCTACTTGACGGAGTTGTTCATCGCCTGGTATTCTGGATATTTATACGAACAATTTGCATTCCTGAATCGGGTGTTGGGCATTTATTGGTGGTCGTATGTGGGCATGATGACCTGTAACGTGCTTTCCCCACAGTTTTTCTGGTCGAAGCGCTTGCGTCGCAATGTGCCATTTACGTTTGCACTGTCAATTTTTGTGAATATCGGGATGTGGTTCGAACGTTTTGTGATTATTGGCACTACGCTAGCCCGTGACTACCTGCCTTCTAGCTGGAGTTACTACACCCCAACCTGGGTAGAAGTCGGTATTTTTACAGGTACTTTGGGCTTATTCTTTACGCTCTACCTTATTTTTGCAAGATTAGCACCGGTAGTAGCCGTAGCAGAAGTAAAATCCATTTTGAAATCAGCGGGCGACCAATACACGGGACCAAATGCGCACCGTGCCGAGGAAGTAAAAGTAGCGCGTACCGCTTAATGATTAAAAATTTTAAAAAATCCTTTAATTCAGTATAAAAATGGCGGTTAAAGCACAAAAGGAAATTTTATTTGGCTTATACGATGATGAGCACGAACTGCTTCACGCTGTGCATCATGCGCACGAAGCGCACCTGGAAATTATGGACGTTTATACGCCTTTTCCAGTTCACGGGTTAGACCACGCGCTTCATTTATCGGAAAGCCGTTTACATGTGGCTGGCTTCATTTACGGAGCATTGGGTACGCTCACGGCATTTTTATTTATGACCTGGGTTTTTACCAGCGATTGGCCCATGATTTTTGGCGGTAAGCCTTACTTCGCTGTGCCATCTTTTATTCCAATCACGTTTGAATTAACCGTTTTATTTGCTGCCATCGGCATGACGGTTTCTTTCTATACGGTGTGTGGTTTGGCGCCTGGCGTTACCAATCCAACTTTAGATGATCGTATTACAGACGACAAATTTTGTATCGCGTTTGATGCTACTGATGCTTCCAACGAACAGGTGGATAGCTTGAAGGCTTTTTTCAGTGACACCGGTGCCATTGAAGTGAATCAGAAATCATTATAAAATATAAATTGTTAGTTCAAAATTGTAAATAAAATAGCAATTGATAATTAACAATCTGCAATCCTTTAATTTGCAATGAAACAATTGAAATTTTTACTGCTCATAGCTGTAGCCACCATTATTCTGAATGCGTGTTCTCCTGCCAAAGGCGACCGAACTGGGCACGAGTATATGCCAGACATGGCGCACTCCATTGCTTACGAGGCAAATTTATATACAAATTATTGGTTGAATACCTGGGACAGCGCCAGTGTGTATTTGCGCAAAGACCTTTCCATGCCGCACTTGCCGGTAGCGAATACTGTACCACGCGGGTATGCTGGTTATGTGGGGTCAGATGCTTTTGATTTTGAACGGATTCATGCTGCTTTGCGCGGTGCAGACAGTTATCGTTCTATTGCAGTGCCGCTCAATGGCTACGTGCCCTATCACTACGCCGACACTGAAGAGGAGCGCACCCGTGCTTCTAATGAAATTAGAAATAATCCTTTTCCGATCACAGAAGCTGGTTTGGCAAGAGGTAAGGCGCTTTATGATATAAACTGTGGGCTTTGCCATGGAGCAAAAGGCGATGGGTTGGGCTATTTGTACGACACCGATCAAAACCCCAATGCTTTATATCCGGCGGCTCCTGCTAACTTTTTGCAGGATACATTTTACAATTCTACCAATGGTCGTTTCTACCACGCCATTATGTATGGAAAAAATGTAATGGGTGCTTATGCTGATAAATTGAACTTTGAAGAGCGTTGGCAAGTGATTCATTACATCCGTGCGTTGCAGGCAACTGCCAGAAAACAAGAATACACGGCAGAAGCGAACACGTTCAATCCTGCTTTTGGAATGCCAGAAAAGCAATTCAAACAATTGGCAGCCAGCCGTTCGGATGCAGCAGTCGTACCTGGTGAAAGTAAGCCGGTGCCACCTCAAAATCAAGGCAATGTGGGGGATATTCCGACAGACCCTGATCCAGAGCATAATTAACATTATAATAATCGCGAATATCAAAACGGATTGTAAGATATTGTATTCATTTGCATGATTTTACAAATAGAAGATAAACAATGAATGAATTTAAATTCAGTGGCGGTCAAAAGACGGTTTTGCTTGGTGCAATGGGCTTAGGCGTGCTTTGCTTGCTGATTACTTTCTTTACGGACGATGCCTTGCACACGCGCTTTTGGTCCAATTTTTTGCACAATTCTGTGTTTTTCACCGGAATTGCTTTTATAGCATTGTTTTTTATGTGTGCGTCCATCACAGCTTGGGCGGGTTGGTTTGTGGTATTGAAGCGGGTGTGGGAAGCCTATTCGCTTTTCTTGATAGTGGGGCTGGGCTTGATGGCAATCATCATCATTGGTTTGTGGGGGCATTTGCACCATCTCTACCATTGGGCGGATGCGGAGGAAGTTGCTAAAGATGTCGTTTTAAAAGGGAAAAGCGGTTTTTTGAACCCTGTGTGGTACACGCTGGGCACTATCATCATTGTTGGGGGCTGGATATTCTTCGCATGGAAAATGCGTCAACTCTCCTTGGATGAAGATGTGAATGGCACGGCTGCATTTACCCACCACCACAAAATGCGGATTTGGTCGGCGGCTTTCTTGCCAATTGGCGGTTTTACCAGCGCAGCAGTGATTTGGCAGTGGGTGATGTCAGTAGATGCACACTGGTACAGCACACTTTTTGCTTGGTACTCAGGTGCCAGCTGGTTTGTTGCTGCAATGGCATTAACCATTCTGACACTCATTTACCTGAAATCATTGGGCTATTTTGAAGAAGTGAATGTAGAGCATTTCCATGATCTTGGCAAATTTGTGTTTGCATTTAGTGTATTCTGGGCATATCTGTGGTTTTCACAATATATGTTGATTTGGTACGGTAACATTGGGGAAGAAACCGTTTATTTCCGGGAGCGACTCGATCATTATCCGGTGTTGTTTTATGGTAACTTATTGCTCAACTTTGTCGCACCATTTTTTGTGTTGATGCGCAATGATACCAAACGTAAAAACGGTACGCTGGTATTTACTTCTATTGTTGTGTTTGTGGGGCACTGGATTGACTATTTCCTGATGCTTAAACCAGGCATTTTACACACAGCGCATGAAGCGATAGGGCATCATGGCGGCGGCGCTGAAGGACATGCCGCACCAGAAACAGCGACGGAAGGGGCGCACCAGACAGCAGAATTCCTAATGGGCTTTCATTTCCCAGGTTTGCTGGAGTTTGGTACAATGATTGGTTTCCTCGGATTATTTATGTATTTTGTGTTCATGCAGTTGGAAAAAGCTGCGTTGTTACCTAAGAATGATCCGTATTTGGAAGAAAGTTTGCATCATGAATCATCGGCGGTGAAGCCTGATTGATATTTTGAAGTTATTTAGAATTATTCTAAAAAGGATAATGCTTTAATCCTTCCATCTTTTTGATGGTTTATAAGAAATATTTTAATTGGATTTTGAATTCAAATGCTATTTAAATAATGACTGCTCTACTGATTATTATATGCCTTTTGCTCATTGGCGTGATTGTAGTACAGATTGGTCGAGTGACCGAACTCGCTACGAAAATTCGCGGAGAAGAAGATGTTCAGCTTGTCGTTAATCAACGTCAGGCAGTGCTATCGCTCGTTTTTATGGTGCTTTTCCTGTTAGGGTGCATCATTTCCGGTATTTATTACAAAAATTGGATGTTGGGCTATGGTCCGCACCAGGCGGCATCCGCGCATGGAGACCGTTTGGACACTATGTTCAATATCACCTTATTTTTTACCGGCACTGTATTTATTATCACTCACATTGCCTTATTCTACTTTGCATTCAAATATCGGGGTGAAAAAGGAAAACGTGCTACTTTTATTTCGCACAACAACCGCTTGGAAATTATCTGGACGGCGATTCCGGCAGTGGTCATGGCTTTCCTGGTAATCAATGGTTTGGATGCTTGGAATGAAGTAATGGCAGATGTAAAACCGAACGAGGAAGTGATAGAAGTAGAAGCCACCGCGTATCAATTTGCTTGGGCTTTGCGCTACCCAGGTGCCGACGGTGAGCTTGGTACAAAAAATTTCAAGTTGATTAAAGACGGCGTAAATCCGCTAGGACAAGATTGGACAGACTTGAAAAATCTGGATGATATTCATGCCGATGAACTTGTTTTGCCAAAAGGTAAAAAAGTGCGTGTTCGGATCACCGCTCGTGACGTGCTACATAATTTTTATTTGCCGCACTTCCGTTTAAAAATGGATGCGGTGCCTGGAATGCCAACCTATTTCGTGTTTACGCCTACCAAAACAACGGCAGAATATCGGGAAGAATTGAGCAATTATGCGGAATATCAGCAGCCGGATCCGAAGCAGCCGGAAAAAATGTTGTGGGAAACATTCAATTATGAATTGGCTTGTGCTGAACTGTGTGGAAATGGACATTTTAGTATGCGCCGATTGGTAAGAATCGTGTCAGATAGTGAATACAATGAATGGTTGGCACAGCAAAAATCTTATTACCTGAGTCAAATTCGCAATACAGATAACGATCCGTTTAAAGGGAAAAAGTTTGATTTTGAACCAGAAACGCCAGCAGCGGATAGCTTACAAACAAGCACCCCGGCAGCGGATTCTACACAAATGGATTCAACGGCTTCAAATCCTCAATAATTTGAGGTATTTTTATTAAAAAAATTGCAAAACGGAGGCAACACTTGTCTTCTGCAATTGTTGGGAAAAGAAACAAAATAAAAATATTCTTGCTGAACTTATTAAAATAGTAGCAATGGCTAACGATGTATTGATTCAAAACACGCAAGAAGAAGAGGTACTGATTCAAGAGTTGGGCTATGATGACCATTTTCATGAGCATCATCATGGCGACAAATATCAGTCCAGCTTCATTACAACCTATATCTTCAGCCAAGATCACAAGATCATTGGCAAGCAATTCCTCATTACGGGGATGTTTTGGGCGCTTATTGGTGCGGCAATGTCTATCGTTTTCCGTTTACAATTAGGCTTCCCAGAAGAAAGCTTGGCATGGCTGAAACCGATTTTAGGAAGATGGATCACCGTGAATGAGGAGGGTATTGGTACCTTGTCTCAAGATTTCTATTATGCGCTGGTAACGATGCACGGCACCATTCTGGTGTTTTTTGTATTGACAGCCGGCTTGAGCGGTACATTTAGTAACTTATTGATTCCCTTGCAAGTAGGTGCACGAGACATGGCTTCGCCGCTGCTCAATATGTTTTCCTATTGGTTTTTCTTTTTGGCAGGCGCGGTTATGTTCGCTTCCTTGTTTGTTAGCACAGGTCCATTTTCTGGTGGCTGGACCGCGTATCCACCCCTAAGTGCCTTGCCGCAGGCGAACGCCGGCTCAGGCGCTGGTATGACGTTGTGGCTGGTGAGTTTAACCTTATTTGTTGTATCGGTGTTGCTCGGGGGGATCAATTATATTACCACGGTTTTAAATCTGCGCACCAAGGGTATGAGCATGTGGCGTATGCCGCTCACAATCTGGGCGTTTTTTATTACCGCTATTATTGGTCTGTTGTCATTCCCGGTTTTGGTATCGGGCTTTTTGTTGTTGATGCTTGACCGTACCTTGAGTACGAGTTTCTACCTGAATGAAATTTTCACAGGCGGGCAGGCATTGGATTTTGCAGGTGGTAGCCCTGTGTTGTACCAGCACTTGTTCTGGTTCTTGGGGCACCCGGAGGTGTACATTATCATCTTGCCTGCGATGGGTATTGTTTCGGAAGTTTTGTCGGTACATTCGCGTAAGCCAATCTTTGGTTACAAAGCCATGGTTTATTCTATGCTGGCAATCGCGTTTTTATCGTTCATTGTATGGGCGCACCACATGTTTATGTCTGGCGTGAATCCATTTATTTCTAACTTCTTCGTCATTTTTACCCTGATTATTGCAGTGCCATCAGCGGTGAAAGTGTTCAACTGGATTGCTACATTATATGGAGGTAACATTCGCTTCAATTCAGCAAGTTTGTTTGGCATTGGCTTTGTTTCCATGTTTATTTCCGGAGGTTTGACAGGGATTTTCTTAGGTAATTCGGCAATTGATATTCAGATGCACGATACCTACTTTGTGGTGGCGCACTTCCATATTGTGATGGGGGTTGCAGCATTCTTTGGAATGTTTGCAGGTATTTACCACTGGTTCCCCAAGATGTACGGTCGCTTTATGAATGAAACGATGGGCAAGATCCATTTTTGGGGTACATTGATTGGAGCCTATGCCATCTTCTGGCCCATGCACTATCTAGGTATGGCGGGCGTACCGCGGCGTTATTATCGTTTCGATAATTTTGACGCATTTGGACATTTTGCAGATTTGAATAAATTCATTACCATTGCGGCTATTGTGGTGTTTGCATTGCAAATCTTGTTTGTGGTCAACTTTTTCGTAAGCATCTGGAAAGGCAAAAAAATGACAACGCGCAACCCTTGGGGGGCTTCTACGCTGGAATGGACTACTCCAATCGCGGTGGGTCATGGCAACTGGCCAGGTAAGATTCCAACCGTTCAACGTTGGCCTTACGATTATGGTAAAAATGGGCATGAATTCATTCCGCAAATTCAACCAGAAACGGAAGAAGAAAAGCGGAATCCAGTTCATTAATCGTACAAAAGGAAATTTCAAAAAAGTAAGAATAATTTGATTAAGTATTTTTTTGAATATAAAAGGAGGTGATTCTCAACGTTGAAATTACCTCCTTTCAATTAGCTTACAGTGTCGGTAGAAACAAGCGTAAAGGATCGGTCGGTATCATTTTTAGGGCAGCGGGTGCAGGATTACAAAATGTTGGTGAAATTCCGACTTACTGCCACCGTGGTTTTTTCTTCCGTCATGGCGTATTTGATTGCCAGCGAAGGAGCCATCAATTGGGTCGCAATCATCATTCTTGCAATGGGCGGTTTTCTGGTTACCAGTGCTTCCAATGCCTTGAACCAGGTACTCGAAAAAGATTATGACCGCTTGATGAAACGCACGGCAAATCGTCCTTTAGCGGCGGGTCGTATGTCGGTTTCAGAAGCAGTGATGGCGGCAGGCTTGATGAGTGTGGTTGGGGTAACATTACTTGCACTTTTTAATGTATGGGCGGCATTTTTTGGCATGTTGGCGCTATTGCTGTATGCTTTTGTTTATACACCCATGAAGCGCATTTCGCCGCTAGCCGTGTTGATTGGCGCATTTCCCGGGGCTTTGCCTACATTGATTGGAGTCGTAGCGGTGCAAGGTGAATTGACCATGTTGGGATTGGTGCTGTTTGCCATCCAGTTTTTTTGGCAATTTCCGCACTTTTGGTCTATCGGTTGGTTAGGCTACGAAGATTATAATAAAGCAGGCTACAAATTGTTGCCAGCAAAAGGTTTAGAAGATCGAAATACAGGATTGCAATCTTTTTTGTATGCTTTGTTTTTATTGCCAATCGGTTTGTTGCCTTATTTTTTTGGCATGAGTGGCATTGTATCGGCGGTGATTGTGTTGATTTTAAGCATAGCATACACTTTTTTAAGTTGGAATTTTTACAAACAAAATAATCGGAGCGCAGCGCTTCGGGTCATGTTTTTCTCTTTTTTATACAATCCATTGGTGTTAATTGCATTGTTTTTAGATAAAATTTAAATAGCTGAATCGAGAAACATAGAATTATTACATTTTGTAAAATTTCAGTTCAGAAAAATTATAAAAAAATGAGTGTGACAGTGGCGAGCGGATATAGCAGAAATAAAATTCACCCACGCAAATTTTCGTTGTGGGTAGCTTGTGCCAGCATAATGATGATGTTTGCTGCGCTTACAAGTGCGTACATGGTAAGAAAAGCAGCTGGTAACTGGGTAGAGTTTCCTTTACCGACTGTATTTTACGGCAGTACTGCAGTTATCGTATTGAGTAGCATTTTATTACATATTTCTTATTTAACATTTAAGCGCGGAAAAGAACTGTTGTACAAAGGATTTTTGGTAGCAACCTTTATTTTAGGAATAGGTTTCCTAATTTTGCAATACCAAGGATGGTTAGCGTTGGATGGCATCTTGCCTTTGGGGAACAATCCATCCGCTGATTTTTTATATACCATATCTGGACTGCATGCAGCCCATATTTTAGGCGGTGTTGCTGCATTGATAGTAGCAATGTTGCATGCGTTTTTGTTAAAATATAAAGTCACTCCGGCGCGGCAGTTGCGTTTTGAAATGACGCTGACGTACTGGCATTTTGTTGACTTACTCTGGGTATACCTGTTTGTATTTCTTTTGATTCAGTAAAAAAACAAACAACAAAATAATGGCGACAGTTGATACTGCTCCTGAAAAAGTACATGAAATAGACCCGATGCCGGGTGATCCATGGTCGGGTGGGAAAGAACCGTTTCGGGTGAGTTATGGCAAACTGATGATGTGGTATTTCCTCTTGTCAGATGCTTTTACCTTTGCGGGATTTTTGATCGCTTATGGTGCGTTGCGTTTTAGTAGCCCTACTTGGCCCGTGCCAGATTTTGTATTTGCAACCGCTCCTTTTGGTATTCATGAATGGTTTCCGAAAGGCGAAGCGCCTCTTATTTTTGTTACCTTTATGTCTTTCTTGTTGATTATCAGTTCTGTAACAATGGTACGTGCCGTGCAGGAAGGGCATCGCGAAAACAAGAATGGCGTGGTATTTTGGATGCTTTTGACCATCATGGGGGGGCTTGGCTTCTTGAGCTGCCAAGCTTGGGAATGGACCAACCTGATCGCCACGGAACACATGACTGTCACTACGAATCCATTTGGTACGCATGTTGTGAACGGAGAGTACCTGGATAATGCACAGGGCGATCCCTATAAAGCGGGCGAAGCGCGCGAGAAATTTGAAGCTGGAAAAAGTTACCTTATTCATAAGCACTACGATGAAAAAACAGGGCACGAAGCGTGGATTCAGCGTCGCTTTGTAGCGGAAGATGGTACTACGGGCGTTCAGCAGTTTGGTCCCAAAGCATTTGGGGGCTTGTTTTTCTTCATCACAGGTTTTCATGGTTTTCACGTGTTCTCGGGGGTGGCTTTCCTTACCATCATTGCCATCAATGCAGCAAGCGGCTTGTACGTAGCGCGTCGAAATGGCTACGAAATGGTAGAAAAGATTGGATTATACTGGCACTTCGTGGATTTGGTGTGGGTATTCGTGTTCCTGGTATTCTATTTATTATAATATTGATAATGGGCTTTGGCTTTTTTTGCCTAAAGTTTCTATCTTCAATTTTTTAAAATTAAAAATAAATGGCACATTTAACATACGAAGAATCAAAGAAAAGGGTAGTGTATGGATTGTGGCTGTTGGGGGCGGTTACCTTAGTAGAGGTTATCATTTCCTTGCTGGGCAAAGGGCATATTATTCCTGGTGTAGAAAAATATCATGTTATTTTATACATTGCCGGTTTTGTTATTGCATGCTTGTCGTTGTACAAAGCCTATTTTATCATTTACGAATTTATGCACATGAAATATGAAGTGAAGTCGTTGGCAATGAGTGTTTTATTGCCTACTGCTTTGCTGATTTGGGCGTTGATTGCTTTTTTTCAGGAAGGTGATTCCTGGAAAAATCGCAGAGAATTGATTCAGGAAAAAAATCAAAAACCAGCTACGGAAAAAGCACCTACTGCTCCTCAAGGCATGATCGTACCGAAAGATACTTACCCATTAAATAAGTTTTAAATGTAAAAAAGGCGGGGACAATTCCTCGCCTTTTTTGTATGCGTCTATTTTCTAAAGTGAAAAAATTCTTAACACCCAAGTTGGAAATGACTTTCAGTTGACAACCTTTTAAAGCCAAAGAAGTTAGAAAGGAAGTTAAACAATTGCGAATGGCAGGTAAGCAAAATAAGACAATTCTATTAATTTTAGTAACATTAGTTTTGTTATTCATTCTGGTGGTATTGCCGTTGGGTTCCTGGTATTACCTGAAAAATGGCTTGAATTATCGCATCGCTACCATGAGTGAACTTAAAAACTATGGTAAGTTGCCGGCTTTTTCTTATCATACTTTTTCTAATAATAATGTAAAATCCGCTGATTTACAAGGAAAAGTCGTTGTAGTCAATGCACTTCCCCTGCAAAATGAATCCTTAACAAATGCCTGGGGCACCACACTTGAAAAACTGCACGATCAATTTGATGAACGTTCGGACGTTTGTTTTTTGGTTTATGTAGCAGATACTTCGCGGACGAACTTGGAATCTTTCACCTCAAAATATCAATTACAGGATTACAATCAATGTTATTTTGTACCTTTTGAGGCTGCTGCAATGCCTAAGTTGGCAAGCGATTATCATATCGGCGTAGATTCGTTGCCGAATCATTTTACTTTGATAGATACGAAAGGTATTGTGCGAAAACATTATAATGTGCAAGAAGAAGCTCAAGTAAAACGATTGGTAGAGCATATGGCATTGTTGCTGCCTTTGCAAAAAAAAGAGGAAATTTCCCTCCAACGAGAACCAGAAAAATAAAACAATCTTCCCGAATTTTTTTATAACTATTTACACATCAATATGTTGGAACAAAAGATACAATTGGAAAAACGCTTAAACATCGGCGCTTGGGTGGTCACGGTAGCCGTGTTGCTATTGGTTGGTTTGATGCGGCGCGTTAAAATTCCAGTGCCAGAAGGTTGGGATTTTAGCTTTTTACCACCATTTCATGCTACTTTGAATGCTTTAACTGCTGTTGTTTTGATAATTGCATTATATTATATCAAGCGAAAGAATATCATGATGCACCGGCGGATGATTTATGTAGCAATGGGTTTATCGGCGCTTTTTTTATTATCCTATGTTGCGTATCATTTTACAACGCCAGAAACATTATTTGGCGATATCAATCATAATGGCGAAGTCGATGCTGCTGAAAAAGCGGCTTTAGGTGGGCTCCGTACCGTTTATCTTGTTTTATTACTAAGTCATATTACATTAGCGGGCTTGATTTTACCATTTATTTTATTTACTTTTATCAGAGCATATACCAATCAGTTTGAGCGGCATCGCAAAATGGCACGCTGGGTATTCCCATTTTGGTTGTATGTAGCCATCACTGGACCCATTTGTTATTTGATGCTAATGCCATATTATTCATAAGTAATTATTAATTATGAAAAATAAAATTTGTAAAATTGCAAGTTTGTTAGCGTTAATTTTTACGCTAAGCTTGTCGAGTGTGAATGTGCAGGCTCAATGCCCCATGTGCAAAATAGCGGCGGAAAGCAACATGAAAAATGGCGGAACAGCAGGCAAAGGATTGAATAGGGGGATTTTATATATGTTGGCTACGCCTTATTTGATAGTTGGAACAGTTGCTTTTTTTTGGTGGCGCAACCGGAAAAAGGAGCAAGAACTACAAGAAGAAGAGTATATTTAAAAATTATTATGTTGGGTTTCTCGCAGGTGTAGGTAAGTGATACGCGCGAAATGTGCGATATATAGTATAGTCACCCTCTAATTTAGTGTAAAGTCCAATCAATATTTAAAAATAAAGCCATCCCTCAAGCGACGGATGGCTTTTGAATTTTTGGGATTATGCACAATGATTAAGCAAGCCTAAATTACAGCAATATAATTTAGCTCTGTGTGAGTAAAAATTAGGTAATTTTTAATAAGAAAAGTTCTTTTGGGGAAGCGTGCGTTAGGATAACGAAGGTATCATTAAAAAAATTATGAGGGAGTATCAAAAAAGTGAATTATTCAAACATTTTGCTGGGTTAATGGTCACTCAAAGCACCAGCTTCCACTTCTTTACTGCGTGGCTGATAGGCGTTTGAAGGACTAAAAAATCCAGATAAAAATAAGGCAACCCAACCGCTCACAAACAGGACGCCTCCGATGGGGGTAATGGGACCTAAAACGGCAACAGGTAAACCACCTACCGTTTCGCGGAAAGCCAAAATGTACAAAGACCCAGAAAAACAAATAATGCCGGCGGAGAATAACCACCCAGACGCAATTAATAATTTACTTTTGCGAAAATGAATAAACAAAGCAACGATCAAAATAGCAAAAGCATGATAAAAATGATAACGTACACCCGTCTCAAATGTAATGAGTTGTTCGGCAGGAATCATTTCTTTCAGTGCATGCGCTCCAAATGCACCTAAAATGACGGCTAGCATCGCGAAAAAGCTTCCGATGCGTAGAAACATTTTTCTCATAGTTGCAAAAAGTTAGTATTATTGTGAAAAAGGACTCAAAGTTAACATAAATTTCTACATTTTGCAACGCAAGAACATCTTTATCATTATAATCGTCGCCTTCGCGCTGATGTTTGGATGGCACTATTTTTTTCGTTTGCCATTTTTGCCAGTCGCTGTTTATGAGGGTGTTAGTAACTCGACTGCGCTTGCATTTTCTTTTGAAACCGGGCAGCATTTTGTGCAAACCTCTGGCTTTTCGATGGATAGTTTGCTTACAAAGGTGCTAAATGAAAATCATTTTAAATCAGATATTACATTACTGCGGCAAATATTACAAGGTCTTGATAAATTTACTTCACCTGTATTAATTTCTTTACAAAATCCAGGATCGGGCAGACTTGCTATGATGGCAATTGCTGACATTCGAGGACAGTCTTTTGATTTAAATACGTTTTTAAAACAATTACAGGTTTATCGAATTCAATCTTTTTATTTTCGCAGCAAACCCATTTATCGCATCATATTAAAAACGCGGCAGGAAGTAACCATTGCACAGTTTCGCAACTTATTAATTATAGCGCCTTATCCATTATTAGTAGAAGAAACATTAAATCGCTTACTACATCCAGCTTCTGTTTTAACTAAACAAAAGGCATTCAATCCTTTGCGGACCGGCATTGCAAAAGGAACGCCTGCCTCCATTTTTATTAATACAGAAAATATTCCACTACTTTTATCTAATTGGCTCCAACCAACCGGAAAAGCTGAGCTGGAGAGTTGGCAACAAGCGCTTCGTTGGTTGCGGCTGGAACCTAGTGTGGATAGCCAAAGCATACAACTGCGAGGAGCGATGACGCTTAGCCCTGATCCGAGCATCTGGTCGGCACTTGCACTGCAACAGCCTCGCCCTATCGGCGCTATGATGCGCGTGATTCCGGATAATGTAGCATTGTTACAGTGGATGAGTATATCAAATCCAGGACGATTTATTAACAATTTATCAAAATCTTCTGTAAAACCATTAGAAAAATACATAAAACCCTGGATGGGCGCCGAGTTGGGATTGGTAAGAACGCAGGACGAACGCTTTGTTGTCATTCATATTAAAGAAAAATCAAATTCAACTGCGGCTTTAGACGCGCTGGCGGCAGAGGTTGGCGAGTTAAAGCCCTATCAATATGGGGTTTTCACTGTTCGGCAGCTGCTCGATGAAACTTTGTTGCAGCCATTTTTTGGGAGCGGATCATTTCAAAATCCTTGTTTCACCTTGATAGAAGATTATGTGGTTTTTGCGTCTTCTCGTTCGAGTTTGGAAGTGTGGATTGACCAATACATGGTGAATAAAACAATGGGAAGAAGCACAGACTTTCTCCGATTGTATCAAAAATGGCGTACCAAACCGATTCATGGATTTGTTTACCTCAATATGGTCAACTTCGCGCCGCGCATTCGCACGGCATTGCGCTCGCAAGGGCTTCTGCAGGAGAAGCACCTGGAAAAATTAGGGCAAATAGGTTTGATAGCAACAGAAAAGTCGGGACGCTGGAAGCTGGAAGGCAATTGGTATAGGACGGCTGGTGCGTTGGAAAGCCGCACGAATATTGCTTGGAAAAGATTATTGGAATATGATGCGATTACCCCGCCGATGTTGATTGGAGCAGGTACGGAGGAAAATCCTTATGCCATCGTTGTGCAAGATACTGCTTTTCAGCTGTATTTATTGGATGCAAATGGGGAAATCCTTTGGAAAAAGAAACTGGAAGATCGAATTCTTTCTCAAATTCATGATGTACATTATTTTGAAAATAGCAATGGACAATTAATTTTTAATACACCTAATTACATTTATTTACTTGATCGAAATGGCACATCACAAGGCACATTTCCATTACATTTGCAAACACCCGCTACCAATGGCGTCACGGTAATTGATTTTGATGGCAATCAGAATTATCATTTTTTTGTGGCTTGTGCCAATGGAGGCATTTATGGATATGACAAATTGGGGCGTCCCTTGCCTGGCTGGAGCCCTATGCGCGGGGTAGGGGAGGTGCGGCATTCTATCGTACATTTTCAACATTCGGGGAAAGATTATCTGTTGATTTTGAATGAATTAGGAAGATTATTTGCATATAAACGCGACGGCAGCTATCGTTTTGCGCCCATCAATTTGGGGAATTCCTGTCCTGAGCCACCGCAGGTGCAACTAACTGAGAAAGGCAATCGAATTGTGGTGGCGGATAAAAATGGCACGGCGCATGCCATCAGCCTCGAAGGGTCGAGTTTTCGACTGCGTTTGCAACATAACACCAAAAACACCGTTCATTTTGCGTTTGCTGATGTGGCAGGCGACGAGCGTAAGGATTATTTGGCGGTGGCGGATACCATTTTGACCGTGCATTATTATGAAGGCAGTAAATTTCAATTGCTTTACCGACAAACTTTCCGTGCGCCTCAACAGGATGTTTTGGCGGTGCAGGTGCCAGGACACGAGAAAGCAATCGTAGGCTCGGTGAGCGCTGAAAAACAGCAGATTTTTTTATTACAAAATGATGGAACGATTTATCCTGATTTTCCATTGGCGGGTACGACTCGGTTTTTTATAACCGATCTTTTTCGCAATGGCTTGAATATTCTGGTGGTTGCAAATGGCGAAAGTATTTATGCGTATCGAGTAAATTTATGATATTGTTTATCATAACTGCCAGTTAATTGGCGCTTGCCCATTAGCGATTAGGTATTCATTGGCTTTTGAGAAATGGCGATTGCCACTAAATGCACCACCTGCAAGCGGAGACGGGTGTGCAGCTTCCAGTACCAGATGTTTGGTTTGGTCAATCAACGCATTTTTTTTCTTTGCAAAACCGCCCCAAAGCATAAAAACCAAGTGCTCGCGTTGCTCAGAAAGTTTGCGAATGACCGTATCCGTAAAGATTTGCCAGCCAATTTTTTGATGGGATTGCGGCTTGTTTTTTTCCACCGTCAACATCGCATTGAGTAGAAACACGCCTTGCTGCGCCCAGGGTGTCAAGTCGCCCGTTTGGGGCATGGTCATGCCAACGTCTTCTTGCAATTCCTGAAAAATATTTTTGAGTGAGGGCGGCAGACGCACCCCTTTTGGCACCGAAAACGACAAACCCATGGCTTCACCGGGGTTATGATAAGGGTCTTGTCCTAAAATAATAACTTTTACTTGATCGAAAGGTGTAATATTGAAAGCATTGAAAATGAGGGATCCAGGCGGATAAATCGTTTTTCCAGCTTCTTTTTCCTGGCGCAGAAAAGCAGCAATATTTTCAAAATAAGGTTGGTTAAATTCGTCCTGTAAAACTGCTTTCCAGCTAGGTTCAATCTTAACGTCACTCATGTATTTCGGCTTTGGAAGATTTTAGAAATGACATTTGTATAAATCTATTTACCTAATTTTTAAAACTATATAAATCAGTATGCTTTTTATTTAATAATTTTAATAAAGAAGCAATTAATAAATCGCGGCGCGTCCAGAGTAAATCATGTGCGCTTTGTTTCACCATAATCAAATCAACGGAACGTGCGTGTGTAAGCATTTGTCGAGCGTAAGCTGCATTCATAGGATAAATTAATTTGTCCATTGCACCATGTAAAATAATTGTGGGTACCTTGATGCGCCGCCAGAAAGGACGCATTTTTTCAAGCTCTGTTTTGTGCGATAACTTCTCGTGATTCGCTACTTTCAGCGCTCCTGGCACAAACCATTCCGTTGACCAATGCGTTGTGTAATAAGTGATATCATAAGTTTTCTCTTCGCCGGGTGCTACTGATGCAGATTGTAATAACAAACCATCCACCAGATCAGGATAATCCATCGCAATGCGCGCTGCTACTGTGCCGCCGTACGAAGAGCCGTGCAAAATGATTTTGGAATGATGCGGTCGCTCCTGGCGTATAATATTAGCAATAATAGCCGCTTGTTTTTGTACGGAAAGCTCCGGTTTGCCGTAGCCTGAATAGCCATAACCCGGACGATCCACTGCTAACATTTTAGCATTGCTCAACAACAAACTGTCGGTAAGCATACCCTCCCAAAAACGCGATGAACTCGGCGCGCCATGCACAAATACAATGAGTGGCAACGAATCCTTCCCGATTTCAACATACCGCACACGGCGTTCTTTGGTATAAAAATAATCAATTTTTGCTTCAAAATGAAATGGATTCATTGACAAAGCTGCACGCAAAGACTGGTCGCTGAGGCGCATCGAAAGAAAATGATAAGCGTACAGCAGAAAACCAATGAAGGCTATCAGTAAATAAAAGCGCTTGCGACGTAACAGGCGGCGTAGAAATATGTTCACGGCTATAATAATTTAAGGTCTAACAGCCAATTTCTTATAAAAGTTGTATTTTTCCAAATGGAAGGGTTTAAAAAAATCACGTTGACAAATGCAACCGATTTCTACATTAAGTAACAGCAGATTTTCTGTTTGAAAAAAGTAAAGTGAATTTTATGGAATGGATTTGTAAAAGTAAATTTTAATTTGTAAATTTTTGACAATGATAGATTTGCAAACTTTGAGAATTTTTTAATGAATCAAAAAACAATCATTGAGAATAATTGAAGGACGTTTCCATATTTCATTATCAAATTTAAACTCATCTTTTTAATTTGCAACGGATTGCAAAAGTAATAATCGAGCCGCATTTTCGTGCAGCGCTGAAGCGTTTACAGGGAACTTGTTTAAAATTGATAAAAAACTTTAATATCAGTTAATAAATGAACCGTTTTTGCAATCTGCCATAAAAACACTAAAGCACAAATTTTACACAAAACTTTGTGAGATTTAGTGTTTTGGTGCCTTCGTGGCGAAATTAGGTGCTTTATCAAAGATACCAGCTAGTTTATATATTAAATAAAATCTTTAATTTTAAACAACTTCAGGATTATAAAGTGCAGAAACGATCATTTTTGCTGAAATAAGTGTTTTACATTAATAAATTGAACAGCAGAACGCAATTCCAGCATCATTTTTGTATTTTACAGCGTATGAGCCAAGAAAAGAAAGAGATAACCATTTATGATATTGCCGCTAAGTTGAATATTTCAACAGCCACCGTAAGCCGCGCATTGAGGGATGACCCGGCGGTGAATATTAAAACCAAAAAGAAAATTTTGGATTTGGCGGAGCAATTTGGCTATCAAACCAACCATTTTGCCCGTAACCTGCGCAATCGGCAGACCAACACCATCGGCGTAATTATTCCGCGTATCAATAGTTATTTTATGGCAACTGTAATAGCTGGCATTGAGCAGGTAGCCAATGCAGCCGGTTACAATTTGCTGATTAGCCAGTCATCCGATTCATTTGAACGAGAAGTTTCTTTGGTGAAAACCATGTTTAACAATCGGGTAGATGGGCTTTTGGTTTCGGTATCTTATGATACAAATGGATTGGCGCATTTTGAAAAATTTGCAGAGAAAAATATTCCCGTCATTTTTTTTGATCGCACCCAACTAACCAGCAATTTTACCAACATTAACATCAATAATCAAAAAGCCGGCTATGAAGCGACCAAGCACCTGCTGGAAAAAGGCTGTCGGCGTATTTTGCACCTGACCCTCTCGCACACACAAAGTATTTATCAGGAGCGCTTTTTAGGATATGCGCAGGCATTGGCTGAATATGGCATTCCAATTGATATGAGCCTGGTGTATTTGGGCGATTTGTATCTGGAGTGTGGCGTGGCTGCGGCTGATTATATGCTTTCTATGTCGGAACGACCGGATGGCGTCTTTGCTGCGAACGATACAAGCGCAGCTGCCTGTATTGTGAGGTTAAAAAAACATGGCATACGAGTGCCTCAAGACGTCGCGGTGGTGGGCTTTAACGATGATTTGATTTGCCGAATTGTGGAACCCAATCTTACTTCAATTCATTACCCAGGGCATGATATGGGAGAGTTGGCGGCGCGCAGCTTGATTAATCATTTGAATGGTAATGCTAATATAAAACTTACGCAGCATATTCAGCTCCGTTCTGATTTGATCGAACGGGATTCTACAAAAAGATAAAAGCCTATGTTCTAATTTTATAAACATAGGCTTTTTTATAATTATTAATCCAGTCTCAAAGCACCAATGCCAGTATCCCAAAGTTTTTTATTCAAAGCGGGAATGGCATTCAGAATGGCTTCGCCCTGTTGTTTCAAGGTTGCCCATTCTTTATTGAGTTCAGCGATGCGGTCGCGCGTAGGTTGGTTTACACGCGGCAGGCTGCTGTCGGAATGATTGAGTGCAAATAAATAATTGGCAGTGAATTTATTCTCATAATTGTCCACATCATCATACGCTTTGGCTTTGCGCTGCACCATCGCGTCGTCCCAGGCTTTCATTTTATTTACTAAGTCTTGCGCTTCCTTTTTTAAAGCTTCCTGACCTTTATTATTCAAATCCGATACAATTCCATTTAGTTGTTTTTGCAATTTCATCATATCATTCACCATTTTGTGCATGATATTCACCTCTTTTTCAAATGTTGTCATAAACTGATGATAATCATTATAATCGGAATCCGTCAGTTCATATAATGGATTAGGCAGAATATTAAAACTGGTTTTTAAGGTCTGTTTGCCCAGGTTCAATTGCAAGTTATACATGCCCGGCGAAGCCTTGTGCCCCTCGTAGTTGCTTTCGATGTAAACGGTCGGCACTCCCAGCATGGTCGGGTAACGCATGTCCCACACAAAACGATTCAAACCTTTCTTTTTAGAAATGGTAGGCGTAGCAGAAGGTCCGCCGGCATACGATTGGAAATCTTTGTCCGCTTTTGAGCTGAAGCGATGCACTTCATTGCCGTTTTTATCGGTGATAAGAAGCTCAATATCAGTCGAATCCATTGATTCTGGTAAGTAGTAATAAACCACGACACCCGTGGCAGGATTCACGCCACGCAGCAGATTGGTACCGTCAAAATCTTCACTGCTGCCGTTCAATTCGCTGCCATCGTTGGAAAGGATTGCGTCGGTCGGTTGGTACAAAATCGCCTGAGTGGTTGCTTCCTTGTATTGGCGCAGCAATTCAATATCATCCAATATCCAAAATGCCCTGCCCATCGTTGCCACGATTAGGTCGTCGTGTTTAATCATCAAATCGGTGATAGGCGTAACCGGCAAATTCAGGTTGAAGTTTTCCCAATTTTTACCACCATTCAAGGAAAGATACATGCCAGTCTCTGTGCCTGCGAATAGCAAGTCCTTGCGTTTCGGGTCTTCGCGTACCACGCGGGTGTAAGCGCCATAAGGAATGTTGCCCGTAATGTCTGTCCAGGTTTTGCCATAATCGGTCGTTTTCATCAGCTTGGGCGCATGGTCATTGAATTTGTAACGCGTCGTTGCGATATAAACCGTGCCCGGATCATGCGGAGAAATTTCAATAGCGTTTACCAGGCATTCCTGTAAGGTTTTGGGCGTCACATTCGTCCAGGTTTTGCCATAGTCGCGGGTCAATTGTACAAAACCATCATCGGTTCCTACCCAAATCACGCCTTTCTCTTGCGGAGATTCGATTACATATGCAATTGTACCATAATTTTCAGCGCCCACGGCTTCGTTGGTGTAAGGTCCACCACCCTTGCCCTGCTTGGCTTTTTCATTGCGTGTCAAATCTGGAGAAGCCTCTTCCCAAGTCTTGCCCATGTCGCGCGTGCGCAAAAGAACTTGTGCGCCGTGATAAAAAGTATTTGGCTCGTGTTGCGACCAAATAATGGGAGCATTCCAATTGAAACGGTATTTCATATCGCTGGTGGCTCTGCCCAAATATTGAATGGGCGCTGCCATGGCGTTGGTACTAGCGCTGGACTTGGTATCCAGCACTTCAATTGTACCCAAATAGCTACCGCCCATCACAAACCTCGGATTGTCAGGGTCAAATGCTAAAAACGCACTTTCACCGCCCGCCGAGTAAGTCCAGCTTTTGCTGCTAATGCCGTAAGAACCCAATTCGCGACTGGCGATGGCAATAGAAGTATTGTCTTGCTGACCACTGTAAATGCGGTAAGGAAATTGATTGTCCACGTTGATGCGATAAAATTGCCCGGTCGGCATATTGTCCTGCGGCGACCAGGAAGCGCCATAATTAAAACTGATTGCTGCGCCACCATCATTCGCAATACAGAGATTCCGCGGATTATCAGGATTGATCCAAAGATCGTGATAATCGCCATGCGTACCCCCCAGATTCTCCCAGCTTTTTCCACCGTCCAAAGATCGCAGCGCCGGGGCGCTCAACACGTACACCGTATTTTCATCCTTTGGATCAACAAATAACTCGATGTAATACCAGGCACGCTGCACCAGTCGGTGGTCGCCGCTCACGCGACTCCAGGATTTACCCGCATCTTTCGACATGAACAAACCGCCTTTCTCCTGCTCGGTGTCGCTTTCGATCAAAGCATAAACTTTTTGAGGATTTGACTGGCAAACAGCAATCGCCATTTTGCCTTTTTCTGCTGGCAACCCTTCGGTCATTTCGGTCCAGGTTGCGCCGCCATCCATCGATTTGTACAAACCACTACCGGGTCCGCCACTGATCACTTTCCAAGGCAAACGCTGGTGTTCCCACATCGCCGCGTATAAAATATTAGGATCGGACAAATCCATCGACAATTCTACACAGCCGCTGCGCTCGTCTTTGTACAGTACCTTTGTCCAGGTCATGCCGCCGTCAATGGATTTGAAAACGCCGCGCTCTTTATTCGGACCATTCAATTGCCCTTGTGCAGCAACGTATAAAATATCTGCGTTTTTTGGATGAATGATAATTCTTGAAATATGTTGCGTTTCTTTCAAACCCATGTATTTCCAAGTCTTTCCGGCATCCGTAGATTTATAAACGCCATCACCGTAGGAAGTCATCACCCCGCGCGGCGCGTGCTCGCCCATGCCCACATACACAATGTTAGGATCAGTCGTAGAAACTGCCACCGCTCCAACCGAACCCGTTTTAAAATATCCGTCGGAAATATTTTTCCAGGTATGCCCCGCATCCTCGGTTTTCCAAAGCCCGCCGCCGGTCGTACCCATGTAATAAGTGAGTGGATCGCCGATCACGCCCGTAGCGCACACCGACCGACCGCCCCGAAAAGGACCGATATTGCGGTATTTTAAAGGTTTAAAAACATCGGAAAGCGCGGTCTTGGTCGTTGCTGTCTCTTTAGTAGCCTGTGCAAAAAGGCTGAAAACACTGCACATTAGAAGTAGGATTAGTAGGTGTTTTTGTCGCATATTTCGTTTTTGCCGTCAAAATAAAAAATATCTGGCAAGAATTATTCGCAAGCATCAACACAAATTATTTGGATGTAAATAATAAAGATGGAAGAACGATTCTATTGAAATCAAATATTTCAAAGCTAGAGTGCAATTAAAGCAGAAATGAATTATTCGATACTTAGAATTTAATTCTTTTATAAGAAGCTGATTAAGAGGTGATTAGTAGCCCCGCCAGGGATCGAACCTGGATCTTAGGTTCCGGAAACCTACATACTATCCATTGTACTACGGAGCCAACAAATTATAACCTGTTCATTGACCATTGTCAATTAAAATCGGAACGCGAAGTTACAACAACGCTTTTTATTTCACAACAAACCGCGGCTTTTAAATTTCGTCTTCTAACAAAGACTTTTCGACGATTAAAATCGTTCTGTTTGGCGTGATTTGGCATTTTTACAACTGATTATTCCTTAAAAACGTTCACATGAGTTTTATAAAAAATTTCCTGGTCACCTGTTCTGGTGTGGATAAAAAAGTGCTGGAGGAGTGCCCTACCGACACCAACAAGTACGTGGGCATTGGCGGAACAATTTTATTTACAGGCTTGCTGGCGTTTTTTTCGGCGAGTTATGCCGTTTACACCGTTTTTGACAATTGGATCATGGCGATCTTTTTTGGAATCGTGTGGGGCTTGATGATTTTTAATCTCGACCGCTACATCGTATCTAGTATGAAGAGCCGCGGCTCGTGGTGGCGCGATTTTTTTGTGGCGTTTCCGCGTTTGCTCATGGCAATATTACTAGCGGTTGTTATTTCTAAACCATTGGAATTGAAGATTTTTGAAAAAGAAATCAATGCAGAATTGGAAATTATGAAGCAGGAAGTATTCCGGCGGCAAGAGTCAGAATTGGCTTTCCGTTACACGGCGAGTATAGATACCTTAAAGCAGGATATTGAAAATTTGCAGCAAACGGTTGCCCAAAAAACTGCCGTGCGCGATTCGCTGGCGCAGGCGGCACTGGCTGAAGCCGATGGTACAGGCGGTTCAAAAATTCGCAATATGGGTCCCATTTATCGTGCCAAACAGGAAGCTACCAACCGGGCTCAGGCAGAATTGGATGCTACAACGGCAATGGTGACGCCCTTGATGGATGAAAAACGCCAGGCGATTGCCAAATTGCAAGAACAAATGGCAGCAGAAGTGGCGCAAATGGATCGTAAAAACTATGGTGGCATGGCAGCACGCATGGAGGCGCTCGACCGGCTGGGGCAGGAAAGTAGAGCCATTTTTCTGGCGAGTTGGTTTATTATGTTGTTGTTTATTGCCATTGAAACGGCACCAATTTTTACTAAATTGATTTCTTTGCGTAGTCCTTACGACTATCGTTTACACGAATATGAACACACATTTGAAATGCGTAACTATGAGAACGTCGCTTTGTTACGCAATCAGAAAAGAAATAATGTGAAGTTTGATACTGAAACTGGCATCTATCGTACGCAGAAAGAAATAGAGGCGGAACAGGAATTGACCGATCATTATTTAAAAGAGAAAAAAGCAGCGCTCCAATCAAATCCGGCAGTGAACTGGCAGCGTCCTTTGTTGGATAGTTGAAAAGTCGGTAGTTAATTGTATTTGGCGTTAACCACCACCGTATTGAAATTACATTCCGAAAGGGCTGATAATCAATATGGTGGTGATTTTTTTATGTTATTCAATTTCTACAATCATTTCCACTTCTACCGCAATATTGCTTGGTAATGCAATCATCCCCACTGCCGAGCGCGCGTGCTTGCCTCTTTCGCCAAAAACCGCCACCATGAGATCCGAATAACCATTTATTACTTTGGGTTGATCCGTAAATTCAGGCGTACATTGCACCATGCCCAGCACTTTCACAATGCGTTTTACTTTGTTCAAATCGCCCAATTCCGCTTTCAATGCAGCTAACTGATTGATTCCCACGGTTCTGGCTGCTTCGTAGCCTTGCTCAATGCTCAAATCTTTGCCCACCTTGCCGGTAATGTATTTTCCATCGTCTTTGAGTGGACCTTTGCCCGACAAAAAAATCAGATTGCCAGAACGCACCGCATTGACATAATTGGCAACCGGAGAGGACGCCTTGGGTAGGGTAATGCCTAGCTTGCGCAAATTGGCTTCGGCGTCAACTTTGGGCAAGTCGTTGGTAGAAGTACCAGGAACAGCCTGCCGACTGCATGCAAACAGCCCCAACACTGCAATAAGGAGCAGCAATTGCTTTGTCATTGTATGAGGATTTTAGGTGTTTATTTTCAATATCAGCCAAATTTTATTTTGCTTCTACTCGCTGCTTTCTACCTCCATTTTGAACAGGCGGCTTTTTTCGTCAAACAGTGTCAGCAGATCTGACAGCGTATCTTTCAAATCTTTTCGATCTACAATAAAATCGAGGAAGCCATGCTCCAGCAAAAATTCAGACGTTTGAAAGCCTTCCGGCAAATCCCGTTTGATCGTTTCGCGAATCACACGTGGACCCGCGAAGCCAATTAAAGCATTAGGTTCTGCAAAATTAATATCGCCCAGCATGGCATAAGACGCCGTCACCCCGCCCGTTGTCGGATCGGTCAGCATAGAAAAGTATGGAATACCTGCCTTTGCCATTTTGGTGAGTTTTGCCGAAGTTTTAGCCATTTGCATTAGGGAGAACGCCGCCTCCATCATGCGAGCACCACCGGTTTTTGAAATGATGAGCAACGGAATTTTATGTTCCAGGCAGTGGTCAATTGCCAATGAAATTTTTTCGCCTACCACGGAGCCCATCGAGCCGCCAATAAAATTGAAATCCATGGCTGCTACTACCAGCGGGCGCTTGTTGACCTTTCCTTTGGCGACACTCATCGCCTCGGTAAGTTTTGTCTTCTTTACAGCTTCTTCAATGCGCTGCGGATACGGTTTTAAATCAACAAATTGAAGAATGTCTTTTGCGCGCAAGTTGCCAAATAAAATTTCTTGACCGTTGTCAAAAATAATGTTGAAATATTCTTTTGAGCCAACGCGGACATGATAATTGCAGTGGGGACATTTATAATAATTTTCCCGCAATTCTTTCATCGTCGAGGTTTCCTTACATTCTTTGCATTGATACCACAAGCCTTCCGGCGCTTCGCGTTTGTTGCGTGTTGCCGTTTGAATGCCTTCTCTTAATCGTTTGAACCAGCCCATGTTTGAAGTAAGATTTGAGTTCCGAGTTCGGAGTTCCGAGTTTAAAAAAAAAATACAAAATGCAACTCAAAACTAGCTATTTATTCCTTGTCACTCCAAAGTTAAGACAAATTATGGTATTTTTTACTCGTACTCGTAGCTTTGTACCGCTTCAATAAAAGCGCGCACGCCATCGAGCGGCGTATCGGGATAAACGCCATGTCCCAAATTTGCAATATGACAACCTCCAAATGCTTCGCACATTTCGATGCTTGCTTTGCGAATAGAATCAGCAGAAGCGTATAATTGACAAGGGTCAAGATTGCCCTGCAACGCGCGGTGTTTGCCTACTTTTTTTCGTGCAAAATTTGGATCAGTGTTCCAATCCAAACCAATTACTTGGCATTTCATATTAGCAAAATCTTCCAGGGCAAACCAGGCACCTTTTGCAAAAATGGTAATCGGCACATCCGTGATTGCGGTGCAAATTTCAGCCAGGTAAGGCGCTGCAAATTTTTGATACTGCGTGGGGCTCAAAATGCCTGCCCAGGAGTCGAATAGTTGAATCAAATCAGCTCCGCTGCGCACTTGATTTTTCAGGTAAGCGATGGAAGTATCCGTGATTTTGCGCAACAACGCATGCGCTATTTCCGGCTGAGCGTAGAGGTATTGTTTCGCTTTTGAAAACGTTTTACTGCCGCTGCCTTCCAGCATGTATGCCGCTATGGTCCAAGGCGCACCGCAAAAGCCGATGAGCGGCACGCGTCCGTTCAATGCTCGTTTGGTAATGCGCAACGCTTCATACACGTATTCCAACTCCGCTGCTGCTTGTTCGGCATTTTGTAAAGCTGCTACATCTTGCTGATTGACAATGACTTTTGGAAAATGAGGTCCGCGTTTTTCTACCATTTCATAAGGCAACCCCAGTGCTTCAGGAATCACCAAAATATCAGAAAAAATAATGGCGGCGTCCACTCCCAAAGCATCTACCGGCTGGAGGGTCGCTTCTGAGGCAGCCTCTGGATGCGTTACAAAGGCTTTAAAATCAGGAAATTTTTCGCGTAAAGCGCGGTATTGCGGTAAAATTCTACCTGCCTGGCGCATGAGCCACACTGGTGGGCGCTCCACACGTTGGTCCTTAGCAACCCGTAAGAGTAAATCATTTTTTAATTCCATGCAGCAATTTTAGGGAGTTTAAGTGAATTTAAATCGATCTCCACATGATTTGAACAAAAAATGACAGGAAATGATGTCTTATTGATTAATTGAAAAGTGGACGGGGGGGTGTCGCAAGTAAATTTTAACTAATTTGGCGGTTTAAAACCTCAAACGAAAATAATGGAAAACGGACTCGGTATTGGTTCGCGTGTGAAGCACCCGGCTTACGGCGACGGCGTGGTGATACGGCTGAATAAGGCGGCTTACGAAGTATGTTTTATGCTGTATGGCATTAAGCAGGTGGGTAGAGAGTATGACAAATGGCAAATCGTAGAAGCCATTCCTGCTGAAGAGGGCGTGACATTCAGCGAGGCTGAAAAAGCGTTGATTAAAATTTTAAATCAATTTTCTGACATCAGCGAGGTGGTGCCGCTGGGCGATCGCTGGGCGGGGGGGAGCTTGATTTTACGACCTTCTGATCCAAATTTGAAAGAAAAAGAGCTGCCAATTGAAACTTTTTTCCACAAAATCGTAATGGTACGTGATAGACTTCGCGTAATGGAGCAACGGGTGAATGCCAGCAAAAAACTGACCGACGAGGAAAAAGTGGATTTGCAACAATATATTACCCGAATTTATGGCAGTTTGACCACCTTTAATGTTTTATTTAAAAATAAAGAGCATTATTTTGTAGGAGATAAAAGTGGGGAGTAAGTGAAGATATGAAATTTGAAATATGAGATGTGAAATATGGGATATGAAATTTGAAATGTAAAATAGGGAAATGAGAGGGTGCAACGGCATTTTTGTTGTAAAACGATCAAACCTTTTTTCGTATTTAAATGTAACCTTTTCACTAAAATTTTATTATAAAAATCGAAAACCGAAGTGTTCAAATCTAATATAAAATGCTAAAAAAAATTAATATACTTTTAATATCAATTATAATTTTCTCATTTTCTGGATGTTTAGTGCCGCAAAATCCCTTTGAAGGTTTGGCACCTGGAGTTTGGCGAGCCATGTTGAAGCTGGATCCAGCTGCGAGTGGTCCTCGCGGCGACATGGTGTCAGAAGCCACCAAGATGCAATTTGAAGAGGTGACGCAGGGCTATTTGCCTTTTTTGTTTGAAGTAGTTTATGACAATGACACCGCCTTCCACATTGAAATTATCAATGGCGACGAGCGCATTCGGGTGGATGACGTCAAAATTGGGCGCGACCGCACCACCGCGAAAGATACCATTCGGATTGATTTTCCGGTGTTTGATTCTTATATCCACGGCATTTGGCAAGAAAGCATCATAGAAGGCGAATGGGTGGTGAATAATCGGGATAATTACAAAGTGCCTTTTGTGGCAAAGCAAGGAGAGAATTACCGATTTACCGTGTTGAAAAAAACGCCGGCAATGGATGTATCGGGCAAGTGGGAAATCACTTTCGATGAAGACCAATCCAAAGGGCTAGGCGAATTCAAGCAAATGGGCAATCATCTTACGGGGACAATTCTGACGGAAACGGGCGACCATCGTTTTCTGGAAGGCACTGTGCAAGCAAATAAATTGTACCTGTCGGTTTTTGATGGATCGCATGCGTACCTGTACGAAGGGAAAATTCAGCCCGATAGCACGTTGATCGGTGTTTGGCGCTCAGGTACGCATTATAAAACCACCTGGTCAGCACGGCGCAATGCTGATTTTCAATTAGCAAACGCCGATTCGCTCACTTTTTTAAAACCAGGGTATCAAACATTTGAATTTGCATTTAAAAATCCAGAAGGAAAAACGATTTCCCTCAACGATGCGCGTTATCAGGGCAAAGTGAAGATTGTACAAATTTTGGGCACCTGGTGTCCAAATTGCCGGGATGAAACAGAATTTTTGTTGGATTATAAAAAAAATAACCCTGATGTAAAATTTGAAGTGATTGGTTTGGCGTTTGAACGTCACCGCGACCCTCTTAAAGCCAAAGAAGCCATTCAACGCTATAAACAATTTTTTAATATTGATTATGAAATTCTATTGGCTGGCAATGATGATAAAACAGAAGCGAGCCAGGTGTTGCCGATGTTGAATCAGTTGCTTTCGTTTCCAACCATGATTTTCATAGACCAGAACAATCGAGTGCGCAAGATTTATACGGGCTTTTCAGGTCCGGCGACGAGTAAATATGCTGCTTTTAAGCAAGAATTTGACACTTTTATACGCCAATTGCTTGCAAATAATTCATAATTGCTTAAATTTGAAGAAATTAGCGTTATTAGCGACCATATTTTTAATAAATATCTCAAAAAACAGCAAACACTATTTTAAAAACAAGACCAAAAAATCCCATCCTATGAAGAGCATAGCCTTAGCGTATTGTATTGACAATATTCGGATTGCCGAAGAAATCGAGCGCCAACTGAGCCGCGCTTCCTATACTTTTGAACATTTTTATTGCAAACGCACCGCCAGCGACGAGCAACTCAGCACTCAACTGCGCAATCGCCGTGGAACAATTCTGCTCGTGGTGAGTGATAACTTTTTGAAATCCACACAGTGCATGAATAATGGGCTGCGCCTGTTGCAAGATAGAGGTAACGACATTTTGCCCGTTATCGTGGATGGCACTACGCGTGAAGAAGGCACTGGACAAATTCAGTCCATCCCGACGCACTTTGATCGAGTGAGCGACATTATCAAATACATCAATTATTGGCAAGATCAATACCTGGATTTGCGCAAGCAAAAACGCCAAATCACAGATATGGATGAGGATAAATTCAATGAGCACCTGCGGATGATGCGGGATATTTCGGGTGAAATTGGCGAATTCTTGCGCACTTTGCGAAATTTGCCTTATGTGACATATGAAGAATTGACCAGTAACAGTTTTGAACGATTCTTCCGTTTTGTCAATGATGATGCGGCTTGGCGCATGTTGCGCGAATTGCCGACGTTAGCGCCCATTTATCCGAGTTCGACCATAGAAATTGCCGAGCCTGCCATTAATCTTGCTGACATTCCTGGCATTAGTATGCTCGAAGAGCGCCAGCGCGAAAGTGTGCTGGAGCAGCCGGCGGAAGAAAAAGCACCCCAGCCAGTGGAAGCAGTGCCGGTGTACGAGTCAGTTACTGAAAACGAAGAAATCTATTCTACTTCAGAAGCCACGCTGCATGCACAAAATGGCTTTAGCCATTCGCACTATGAGGTTGAAAATGAGTCTGTTGTAGAAAGTGAACCCGATGAAGCCCAAATTCAAAGTTGGATTGAAAATTCCAGAGAGGCAGCGGATGCTGGAAATGCCGTAGAAGCTTTGACGTTTGTTGCAAATTTGATTGAAAAATATCCAAATATAACAGAGTTGCGCTATCATTATGCCGTGTTGTTGGCGCAACACACCGATAATTTAGCAGAAGGCATCAATCAGCTTCAAATTTTATTAGAAACAAAGCCAGATGACGAAGCCGGGCTTTTCTTGTTGGGTCAATTGGCAGAATTGAAGGAGGACTTTTTATTGGCAAAAAATTCTTACGAGAAAATTTTGGATAACAATGATGAAAACGCTGATGCCTACTATCGCTTAGGAATGGTCACCTTGGCGCAGTTTCCAGAGCAGACGGAGCACGCGCGCAAGTATTTTAAAAAAGCAGCCAAATACGATGAGCACAATATTGATGCGCTTTACCGCTATGCCAGCCTTCTCGCTGATGAGGAGGAAGAAAGCGAAAAAGCGCTCAAAACTTTCCAAGAAGTGCTTGAAAAACAGCCCGATCATCCTTATGCCAATTATGACCTGGCTCAACTTTACCTGCGCGAAGGCAAGCACGAGCACGCGCGCGAGCACTATCTGCGTGCAATAAAACTCAATCCTGCATTGAAAACACCGGAAAATGAAGCGCTTTTTGCCTTGAAAGTTGCCACAGCACCAGTGCCCATGCTGGTAGCAATGCCGAGTGCGTTTGACGCGCACATTGCTGCGGATACCATCGAACTGCTCAAACAAAACATCAAGCAATTGGAAACGATGTTGCATCAGCAGGAAGCTTTGCAACAACAGCTACTCAATCAACCAGAACCCGAGCCGCAAAAACCTCGCGTTGGTGAAGGAAAAACCGCGCTTATCACAGGCGCTACTTCTGGCATTGGTCGTGCGACAGCGCAAGTATTGGCGGAGAACGGTTTTAAACTTATTATTACGGGTCGTCGCAAGAATCGTCTGGACGAATTAGGCGAATTTTTAGAAGAGGAATTCTCTACGGAAGTAAAAACTTTACATTTTGATGTTCGGAATGTAAAAGAAGTGGAAAAAGCGCTGGAAGAATTGGAAGAGGAGTGGCAGACGATTGATATTTTGATTAATAATGCTGGCAAAGCCAAAGGATTCTCACCCATCCAGGAAGGTAAGCTGGAGCATTGGGAAGAGATGATTGATACGAACATTAAAGGACTGTTGTATATGACTCGCGCGGTGACGCCCCATATGGTGGCACGAGGCAGCGGTCATGTTATCAACATAGGTTCGGTTGCAGGTAAAGAAGTCTATCCAAATGGCAATGTTTATTGTGCGACAAAGTTTGCAGTGGATGCGCTGACAAAAGCGATGCGCCTGGATTTGGTCAATCACAACATTCGGGTGAGCCAAATTACACCGGGGCATGTGGAAGAAACGGAATTTGCATTGGTGCGTTTTGACGGAGATGTCGAAAAAGCCAAGATTTATGAAGATTTCAAGCCGCTTACCGCGCGCGATATTGCCGACGCTATTTTTTATATGATAAGCTGTCCGCCGCATGTAAATGTGCAGGATATGGTTATCATGGGCACACAGCAAGCCAGCGCTACCATTATCAACCGCAGCGGCCGCACAACAGATGAGGAGGAACAGGCGTAATGTTAATTTTGATATAATGTTCTAATAATAAAAAATGGCATTCTGATTATTCAAGATGCCATTTTTTGTTAATATTTGAGATTATCATAATAAAATGCTTACTTTTGATACATTTTACTAAATATTAAAAACAAAATCCCAGCGGTAATCCAGGCTGGTAATGTCAAAAACGACAGAAAAATGCCGCCGAAATGGGACAAGCTGTAAAAAATACCCAGACTAAGTGCCCACGCCAATAATACCATTGTATTAAAATGAATACCTTTATTTTCTGCATAATTTTTAATAACACTCCATCGCTCGGCAAAAAAATGTTCAAAAACGATAATAGCTCCCACCGGTGCCAAAATAAAGCCGTATAAGGCTACAAATCCCAACAATTTCATAGCAAAAGCTGGAAAAATACCTGCAATAGTGGCAATCGTACCCGCCAAAATCGTCATCCAGAAGGTCGAAGCCTTTGGGAAAATCGCTTGAAACGCGAGCCCGGCGCGGTAAATGGTCGGATTAGCCGTCGTCCAGCCTGCCAAAATTACCGTCAAAATACCAAATACACCGATTGCATCGTAAGCTAAGGGTCCTGGTGCAACCGGCGGAGCTTGATTGTTTACTAAAAATCCTTGTGCTTCGGGCGTTTTGAGGTAAACCGCATATAATAACGCCGCTGCAATCCAAGCTATGTAATGCCCGATGTACATCCCCGCAGCCGTCGTCCACCCAGCGCGCGCATGGCGAGCGTACCGAAAGACGGACAAATCGGACATGCCAATGTGCATCGCCGCATTGCAAAACCACGACCAAAGCACCACGTGCCAAAACGTGTATTTAATCTGCCCTGGAAATGGCGCGGAGCCTTCCCCCCAAATATTCCAAAACTCCGAAAAACTATTTACCTCCAGTTGTTGAAGCGCCACCACACCACTGGCGATGAAACCGATTACAATCAGCGGCGCAATCCAATTAGCGGCTTTGGCAACCACATTATAACCTCTTGCCGCAATAACCGCCGTAGCCGCGCCGACCAGCAACACTATCACTACCCAGGTAACGCTGTTGGGCATCGTGTCCTCCAATTTTGGCATTTCCATATCAAAAGGGACGCCGACCGCAGTAGCAGATACCGTAACCATTGCACCGGCAAGAAAACAAAATAATACGCCATTCGCAACATTATAAAATGCAACTAAATTTTTACCGCATATTTTTTCTAAATGATAATAAAGCGTCAAGCGGTGCTGAACGGCGATTGCAGCGGTCAAAAAACGCCAGGATAAAACGGCTAACAAATTGCCAATGAATAATCCGATTATTAAATCAAAAGCACTGACGCCGGTCGTTAAAAACAACGGACCAATAACAAATTCTGTGCCCGCAGCGTGCTCGCCAGCGTACATACCAAGGAAACTTCTCCAGCTTTTTAAGGCAGAAACGGGTACGGGTTCGCGCTCGTATTCTTCCGTTTGGGTTTCAATGAGTTGGTGTTTTTCGTCTGTCATAAAATTCGCTTTGATTTATTTTACTAATTCATACAGAATAAAAATATCATTTATTTTATCTTCCTGCTTAATAATTTCAAGCAAATAATTATATTGTATTAATAATGTATCATTTGATATCCATTTCATTTGTACCGGCTTATTAATACCTTCTAAATTGTCAACAACAAAAATATTTCCAGTTTCTTTTTCTTTTAATTTATAACTAAATGGAACAACTTTTACTTGTAAAGAATTTTGAACAGTTGCGTTTCCTGCTTTGTACAATAAGAAGGCTTTGTAACGGTTGTTACTATTAGATGATTCTTGTAAAATTTCATGTGGACTTTCATCAAAAATGGCACAGCTTATTATAAAATTGAGAATGAGTGCTACAAATAATATTTTCATGGGCTATTATTTTAAAACAAAAAAATTATGTTTTTTTCATGGCATAATGCGTAGCTAAAAAATCATGCTGTATTTTTTTATCCGAAATCATCATTGCTGAGCCAAGCGCTGATCCCAATGGGGATTGCGTCATATGTAATGTATAATTTTTAAAATGTCGACTTAATAATTGAATGTAAAGATCATTATCTGCAAAGCCGCCGTCAATATAAATGTTATGAATAGGTGTGTTGCCAATCGCGCGTTGGATGGATTGCACTTCCAATTCTATTAATTCCAGCATTAATTGGTGAAAAGCAATTTCAAAGCTATCATAACGATCTAAAATTGTTATTTTTGGCTGTTCTCTCGGTAAATGGATACTTTCAAAATGAAAAGCAGGAGAGTAATTATTTTTTAACTTGTTGTAAACATTTTCATTAAATGTTATAGTTCTATGATAGCCGTATTCCTTACCAAAATGCGCACCTAATTTTTCAATTTGCAACTGATATTCATTGCCTAAAAATAAACGGGAAGCCTTGAGTGGCTTGCCATCTACGCGCATAAAATTCAAACAATCCAGTAATAAATCTTCCTCCGTTAAAATTTCCTCATTGTAAGGATTTAGAGAAATGCTCCAGGTGCCTGTTGAAACCAACAAAAATGGTTTTGGATCTGCCCGCAAATAGGGTAGGAGTGCCGCCGAACTGTCGTGAATGCCTATACCAACTTTTATTGTTTTTTCTTCATAATTAACCAGCCTAAACGTGTCAGTATTTACAATAGGAGGCAATATTTTATTTATTTCCTCCGCATACACCCAATCATGATAATCTTTTTTTTCAAAATTCCAAAGCATGGTATGGCAACCAATGCTCGTGTAATCACTTACGGGAATACCAGTAAATAAAAAACTAATATACTGCGGTAAATGTAAAGACCAGCGTATTCTACTGAAAATCTGCGGCTTAGCGTATTTTAACCAGTATAATTGCAAACCGGAATTCAACATGTGTAAAGGTGGCGAAGCCGTTTCTTTTGCAATTTTTAAAACTGGACCGTATTTATCATAAAAGGATTGTAAAATATCATCTGGATAAGGTTTTGTGTAATTATAAAGCGGCGTTACGGGTTTCCCATATTTATCAATATGCACAAAACTCGCGCCATAAGTTGAAAAATTAAGCGCTTCGACTTGATATGCTTTATTGTTTATAATGTTTTTAAATGATTCTTTTAGCCAGCTTTCAATAGCTGTAATATCATCTGCTAGAAAGCCGTCGTCATCTGTAATGTTGTCAAAATGGCTATACGCTTTGAAAACTTCCTGATAGTTTTCATCAAATAGGAAAAACTTTTTATTCGTTTTGCCAATATCAAAGATAGCCGTTACTTTCATGATGGAATTTATTCATTCTTTTATTTATTAAAGGCCCTTTGCGAATGTTTTTAACCCTCGTTCCTGAATCAATTGTTTACGTATTTCAAGTTTTCTAAATAATCCAATTGGATCAAGCGCTGCGCCACTTCTTAGTTGGGCTTCACGTAGGAGCGGGCGCACATCGGTACGGTAAGCATCTTGTAATAATTCTTGTGCCAATGTTACATCATTATTATATCGAGCATCTTCCAGCGCATTGCGATCGATCAATAAAGCTTGTGCGTACGCGAGACGAATGGCTTCCAAGCTTTGTATCAAATCCTCGAGTGGATCTTTTACATTATGACTGGCATCAATCATCCAGGAAAATGTAGAAGTCGGAGGTTGGAGCTCCGAAGCAGGATTCACACCTGCCACTAACTCATTGAAAATCAAGAATAACTGATAGGGTTTGATGCTGCCAACCGTCAGGTCGTCATCACCATATTTACTATCATTAAAATGAAAACCGCCTAATTTATTACGCCAAATTAATGTTGCTACAATTTGCTCAATATTTGTGTTTGGTAAATGATGCCCTAAATCCACCAAACATAATGCTTTTTCTCCACATTCACTGGCGAGTAAATGAGAAGTTCCCCAATCTTGCACAACGGTACTATAAAAATTAGGCTCATAAGGCTTATACTCGATGTACATTTTCCAATCATCCGGTAAATGTTGGTAAATAACTTTTAAAGAATCGAGCGTACGCTGTAATGCTTTTTTGAAGTTTAATTGTCCTGGAAATGTTGAGCCATCTGATAACCAGATTGTTATGCTTTTAGAGCCTAAAGCTTTTCCATGATTAATGACTTCTACATTATGCTGGATAGCCTGCTCGCGCACCGCAGTATCTGTATGACATAAAGAACCGAATTTATAACTAAGTGGTTGATTTTGTTGATCTTGAAAAGTATTTGAATTGACTGCATCAAATATAATATCATAGCTGGCGGCGAGTTCCTGAATGGCGTTGGCATTCTGCGGAATATCCCAAGGAATATGTAAAGAAATAGCACCTGCCGAGCGCGTTAATGCGTGTATAATACCTACATCATGAATTTTTTGCTCCAAATTGCCGGGTTCACCGCCAATAGAAAACCGTCCAAACCGCGTACCGCCTGCGCCCAAGGCCCAACTCGGAATGGCAACTTGCATTTGCTGGATTTTTTCAACGATGGCTTCTGCATCCATTCCTTTTTTATCTAGCTGCAATTTTAAAAATGCAAACGCCTCTTTATGAGCATGTTGCAAAGTTGCATTATGCTCTTGAATAATGGTTTTGGTTAGTTTCATATTATTTACTTCATATAAAAAACTTCCTGCAAGGGAATCGAAATCGGTGAATGGTCTTCGTTTGTCGCCATTATATCTTTCATAAATGCCCACCAACGCTGCATCACCGGATGATCTGGTAGTTCATCTAATTTTACTTCATCCTCGACATTCATTACACCGAATAAAACATTCGTCTCTTCGTCCAGAAAAATGGAGTATTCCGAAATGCCCGTTTCCTTTAGTAAAGTCGCTAATTCAGCCCAGATTTCATCGTGCCTACGCTTGTATTCTTCAACATTGCCTGGAAAAAGCTGCATTTTAAAGGCTCGTCGCATGGTTGATTCGTTGGTTCTTCTACGTTTACTAAACTTTCAAAGTTTAGTAAATGTAAGGAACGTGAAAATTATGATATTATCTTACAAAAGCCGGTGCAATACCGCCGTCCACATTTAGCATATTGCCGGTGCTTTTATTTAGTATTGCAACAAAAGCAAACACGCCATTTGCAATATCTTCCGGCAAAATAATTTCTTCCATCAAATCGCGCTTGGCATAAAACGCCGGTAATTCCTCGACCTTGATGCCATAGGCTTTGGCGCGCCCTTCCGCCCATTCGCCTTCCCAAATTTTACTACCTATAATAACGCCATCGGGATTTATCGTATTCACGCGGATTTTTTCTTTACCCAATTCAGCCGCCAACAGCCGCGTCATGTGCTGTTGCGCGGCTTTGGCAGTGCCGTAGCCGATGTTATTCGGACCCGCCACCAAGCCATTCTTACTTGCAATATTGATAATATCACCCCCGAAACCTTGCTTGCGCATAATTTCGACGCCTTGCTGCGCCATTAAAAATTGCCCTTTCACTAATACATTTTGTAATAATTCCCAATCTTGTAAGCCAGTGTCTTCCAGAGATTTAGATATGGCTAATCCGGCGCTATGAATAACAATATCCACGCCGCCAAATTCCAGGCAAGCTTTATGATAGGCTTTTGCAATAGAATCAGCATTGGTTACATCACAAACCGCATACGTTGCAATGTCACGTTTATAATTTGCGGTAGCTTCTTTTAGTCGTTCTTCTACAATGTCCGTCAATACGACGTTTGCACCTTCGGCAGACAATTTATCGGCAATCGCTTTGCCAATGCCGCCGCCTGCGCCCGTGATGATCGCAACCCTTCTGGAGAGCAGCTTTTCCTGGGGCATCCGCTGCAATTTCGCCTCTTCAAGCAGCCAATATTCAATATTAAAAGCTTCCTGACGCGACAATGCGGTGTATTCCGAGATCGCTTCGGCACCACGCATTACATTAATGGCGTTGATATAAAATTCGCTGGCAACCCGCGCCGTTTGCTTGTCTTTAGCAAATGTAAACATTCCAACGCCAGGGTATAAAATCACGACCGGATTCGGATCGCGCATCGCCGGGCTGTTTGTGTGTTTACAAGTGTTGTAATAAGCTGCATACTCCTTGCGATATTGCTCGAAAGCAGGTTGAAGCGTGGATTTTACATTTATTACATTCGATAAATCATAACTTGCCTCCAATGGCAAAACCAAGGGTTGAATCTTCGTGCGCAAAAAATGATCGGGGCAAGAAGTGCCGAGTGGCGCTAATTTTGATAAATCATGGCTATTAATAAATTCCATGACACGATCATCATCCGTGAAATGACCAATCATGCGCTTTTCGCTGGAACACAGTCCCCGCAGGATCGGCGCTAACTTTGCCGCTTGTAATAATCTTTCTTCTTTTGCTAAACTATTTACTTTTACACCGCCAAAAACCGGACGATTTTTGCCAACTCTTTCTTCAATGTATAAAGATGCTTGCTCAATAACTTCGAGACTATTTACATAACATTCATGCGACGTATCACCCCAGGTAAATAAACCATGTCCGCCTAACACAATCCCTCGAATATTTGGATTATTATGTAAACATTGTTCTAATTTTAAACCCAAATCAAAACCCGGACGCTGCCAGGGTACCCAGCCCATCGTATCTCCCCAAATTTCATGCGTAATGCGTTCACTATCTTTGGCTGCGGCGATAGCAATCAAGGCATCGGGGTGCAAATGATCAATATGCTTAAAAGGTAATAATCCATGTAATGGCGTATCAATAGACGGCGCGGCACTATTCAAATCATATAAACAATGTTGAAAAAGTGATACGATTTCATCCTCAAATGCCAATCCACGGTAAATATTTTTTAATGAATGTAATCTTTTTGTATAAAGCCCAGCAATGCCCGCGCGTGTGAGTGTGCCAATGTCGCCACCCGAACCCTTTACCCACATCACTTCTACGGCTTCGCCCGTCAAAGGGTCTTTTTCAATGGTTTTACAACTCGTGTTGCCGCCGCCATAATTCGTGATGCGCAAATCCGCGCCGAGGATATTGGAACGATAGAGAAACAAAGCGATTTCGTCACCCGCGAGGGCAGCCGCTTTGGCTTCATCCCAGAGATAATTGACATATTTATAGGTTTGAACTTCCATTTTCTAAATTTTTTGCGAACTTGTTTGGCGTTTAATTCTCCCAAAAATAAGGAAGGGACGCGTAGGAAGTGTTCTGCACCGTTCTGTAATTGTACAAAAATGAATCAAATCATACAAATTAATGAGCATTCAAAAACGCCTAAGTATAAGCAGATTATTCAATCTATTTTGGCGAGTATCGAGAAAGGTTTGCTGAAAACGCAAGAAAAATTGCCGTCCGTCAATCGCTTATTGATTGAATTTGACATTTCGCGGGATACGGTGGTAAAAGCGTATGAAGAATTGAAAGAAATGGGCATCATAGAATCGGTACCGGGCAAAGGTTATTATGTAAAAAATGTCCATTTAGAACGTAAAGCGAAAGTTTTTTTATTGTTTAATAAATTAAGTGCGCACAAACAAATTATCTATGATGCTTTTGCGAATACATTGGGAGAAGCAGCCGCGATTGATTTTTTTATTTATCATAATAATTATCGGCTTTTTAAAGAATGGATTTTAGAAAATAAAGATAAAGATTATACGCATTTTGTAATTATTACCCATTTTTTGGACGGTGGGGCAGATATGAAAGACGTGGTCAATCAAATTCCCAAAGAAAAATTGATTTTATTGGATAAAAAAATTGAAGGAATTACCGGCGAGTATGCAGCAGTTTATCAAGACTTTGCCAAAGATATTTACAATGCACTCACCGAAGCTTTAGATTTATTACAAAAATACGAACGTGTCAAAATTATTTTTCCCGATTATACCTACCATCCGCGCGAGATTTTAACCGGATTTAAACGTTTCTGTGCAGAATATGCTTTTGATTATAAAATTGTAACCGACATTACTACCGAAAATATTGAAAAAAAAGAAGTTTATATTAATTTGATGGAAGATGATTTAGTGACTTTAATAAAGAAAGTAAAAAAAATAGGCTTTAAAGTTGGTAAAGAAGTGGGCATCATATCGTATAATGAAACGCCACTCAAAGAAATTTTGCTCGATGGCATTACCGTCATTTCCACCGATTTTGAAAAATTGGGCGAAACAGCAGCGCGTATGGTGTTGGAAAATAAACGCGAACATATTACCAATCCTTTTCACCTCGTGGTGCGTAAATCATTGTGATTCATCCTACGTTTCTACGTTTACGAAACTTTCAAAGTTTCGTAAACGTAAAGTTTTTTTTATTATTTCCTTCGATTTCTCCTCATCATATTTAAAATTTTAGGTCATCTTTATAAAATTTTAGCCTTGCTACTAAAAATTTTAGGTTGCCTTTGCAAAATTTTAGGTTAGTTACTAAAAATTTTAGGTCGGCTTTGTAAAATTTTAGGTTAGTTGCTAAAAATTTTAGGTCAGCTTTGCAAAATTTTAGGTTAATTACTAAAAATTTTAGGTTGCCTTTGTAAAATTTTAGGTTAGTTGCTAAAAATTTTACCCTAACTAACGTAAAGGTTTAGGTTCGGAACGTAAAATTTTACCCCAACTAACGTAAACGTTTACCCCAACCAACGTAAAATTTTAGCCTTTCCGGACTTTTTTATGATATAAACAGTAGTAATATAGTAACAAATGCAAAAACAGAACAGTGCGGAATGGTTGCTTGCCTTTTTCTTCTTATTTTTAAGCACTAAAAATGGTAATGCAATGAAACAAATCCTCCTCTGCTTGCTGCTGGCAAGCTACTCCGTCCTTACGGCGCAGGTATCCGTTCAAAATCTGTTATGCGAAAACCGTTCCAATCCAATTGGTTTGGATGTAATGCAACCCCGCTTTACTTGGCAATTACAATCGGATAAACGCAATGTAATGCAAACGGCTTACGAAATAAGAGTCGGAAAGGATGCTATTCATTTAGCAAAAGGTAAAAATGTAATATGGACGACGGGCAAAGTAATGTCTGACCAATCGGTTTTAGTGCCTTATGAAAGTCGAATGCCTTTGGTATCGAATCAAAAATATTATTGGCAAGTGCGGGTGTGGGATAATCGAGGCGATGCGTCGGCGTGGAGTGCCGTGGCAAGTTGGCAAATGGGGATATTACAAGCGTCCGATTGGAAAGCGAAGTGGATAGGCGTTGGTTATCAGGAAGATACGTTGATGCGGGCGAGTCCGCTGTTGCGCAAAAGTTTTGTGACAAAGAAGAAAATTGCAAGCGCTACGGCGTATATCACCGCCAAAGGCTTGTACGAGGCGCACATCAATGGCAAGAGGGTAGGGGATGCGTACCTCACGCCTGGCTGGACGAGTTATAATAATCGCTTGCAATATCAGACTTATGATGTAACTAATTTATTAACAACAGGTAATAATGCGATTGGCGTGACGCTGGGCAGCGGCTGGTATCGCGGATTTATTGGCTTTGGCGGGCAAAAGAATTTTTATGGCAAGGACTTGGCTTTATTATTACAATTGGAAATTATTTACACCGATGGCTCAAAAGAAACGGTGATAAGTGACGAAAGTTGGAAATCTTCCACGGGAAGTATTTTGGATTCGGAAATTTATAATGGCGAAATGATAGATGCGCGAAAAGAGAAAAGTAATTGGAATACAACGAGTTATAATGATAAAGATTGGTCGGTGGTAAAAACGATGGGAACCGATTATTCCAAACTGATTGCGACTTATAATGAACCAATCAAGAAACACGAAACATTCAAACCCATTAAAATTTTTAAAACGCCCAAAGGCGAGCAAGTGATTGATTTTGGTCAGAATCTGGTGGGCTGGGTGCAAGTGCGCGTGCGCGGTAATGCTGGGGATAAAATCACAATGTATCACGCGGAAGTATTGGATAAATTTGGCAATTTTTATACGGAAAACCTGCGTCCGGCAAAGCAACAAAATGTGTATGTATTAAAAGGTGTGGGCGAAGAGTTTTTTGAGCCACATTTTACTTTTCAAGGCTTTCGTTATATCAAAGTGGAAGGTTTTCCCGGTGAAATTAAGCCGGAGAATTTTACGGCAGTTGCATTGTATTCCGATATGAAGCCGACGGGTACGTTCGAATGTTCCAATCCATTGGTCAATCAATTGCAGCATAATATTCAGTGGGGGCAGCGTGGCAATTTTTTGGATGTGCCGACCGATTGCCCTCAGCGTGACGAGCGCTTGGGCTGGACGGGCGATGCGCAGGCGTTTTCGCGTACGGCGACTTTTAATTTTGGGGTGCATAACTTTTTTGCAAAATGGCTGAAAGATGTAGCGGCTGACCAAAATCCAGACGGTGGTGTGCCTTTCGTGGTGCCGAATGTGCTGGGCGCAGGCGCTGCAAGCTCAGCCGGTTGGGCAGATGTGGCGACGATTGTACCTTGGAATATGTATCGGGCGTATGGCGATCAAAAGATTTTGGAAGATCAGTACGAGAGTATGAAAGCCTGGGTCGCTTATATGGAAAAAAATAGCACGGATTACTTGTGGAATAAGGGTTTTCACTTTGGAGACTGGTTGTTTTATCGCCCTTTTGATGACAACGACGGGCGCTCAGCGATCACCGATAAATACCTGATTGCGCAGTGTTTTTATGCGCATTCTACGCAGTTATTAATCCATGCAGCTCAAGTTTTAAATAAAAACGAAGATGTTACTAAATATACCGCGTTATTAGAAAATATAAAAGAAGCCTTTATAAAAGAATATGTCACTTCGACGGGGCGCTTGGTATCCAGTTCGCAAACGGCATACGTGCTGGCGTTGAATTTTGATATGCTGCCCGAAAACCAGCGTGCGCAAGCCGCCAAACGTTTGGTGGAAAACATCAAAAGTTACGATAATCACTTGACGACGGGCTTTCTGGGCACGCCTTATTTGTGTCATGTGCTCACACGATTTGGTTATACGGATTTGGCTTACACCTTATTGATGCAAGAAACGTATCCTTCCTGGTTGTATCCGGTGAAAATGGGGGCGACCACGATTTGGGAGCGTTGGGATGGTATCAAACCCGATAGCACTTTCCAAACGCCGACGATGAATTCCTTCAATCACTATGCGTATGGCGCGATTGGTGACTGGATGTATCGGACAGTGGCGGGCGTGCGGGAAGAAGTGCCAGGTTATAAGCGTATAATTATTCAACCTCACCTGGGTGGAAATTTGACAGCAGCTAAGGCAAGTTATGATACTTATTATGGTAATATTACATCTGGTTGGAAATTAGAAAATGAAAATTTGATACTGGATGTGGAAATTCCGGCGAATACGACCGCAACGCTTTACATACCTGCCACGGATGCCAATGCAATTACCGAAAGTGGAAAAATAGTGACGGAAGGGAATATCAAGGTTTTAAAAATGGAGGAAAGTTATTTAGTCGTTCAATTAGGTTCCGGTAAATATCAATTTCTAAGTGCAGGATTGCTAAATAAATAGACTTTATACTGAATTAGACTTTGACGACTTTCTCGCAGATGCACGCGGCTGTTTTTCGCAGAAAAACGCAGATTTTTTCTGGCGGGTTCAGCGAATATCCGCGTGTATGTATAGGTTATTTTTTGAAAAGTCGGGTTCTTTTTTTTATTTTGTAGAAAATTTTAGCGCATTGGACGATCCAACACAGCGAAGTCAAAACCAAACCAATACCTTATTCGTCTATTTACAAATCCATTTATACTATGTTCAAAAATATTAAGTCGCTTTTTGTAATTGAAGAAGAAGACCCGAAGGCGCCAGCAAAAGAGCCAGCAAAGCCAGCCACGCCAGTTGCCAAAGTAACGGCGTCATCTGCTTCACCTGCTAATGCAGGAGCTGGACAGGTGACACAGGAATTTACGGAAGTATTATTCAAAGCCATGGAACAGGCGAATCCTGAAGGTTTTGATTATATGGAATATAAGCAATCATTGCAGTCGCTGAAAAAAATGCAAATGGACGACCCCACGCGGTATCAGTCGGCATTTGCGATGGCACAAACCCTGGGCGCTACGGCGGATAAATTGGTGCAGTCGGCACAATTTTATTTGGATGTGTTGAAAAGTGAAGCGCAAAAATTTTCACAAGCAGTTGAAAACCAGCGCACTAAATTGATTGGCAATCGCCAGCAACAAATTGACCAGTTGACGCAGACCGTACAATCAAAAGAAGCACAAATCAAGCAGCTGACGCAGGAAATCGAGGCACATCGGAAGGAAATGGATCAAATCAAACAGGAAATTTCGCAAGCAACGGTAAAAGTAGAAACAACTCAGCAAAACTTTAGCGCTTCTTATAATGCGTTGTCGGGTCAAATAGCGGCAGATGTAGAAAATATGAAAAAGTATTTAAAATAGAGTAAGGAAATCCAGTTTTTTGAAACTTTGACTCGTAAAATTGCTATTTTATTTACTATGAATGATGGTTTTTTTTTTTAAAGATATTTTCATGATAGGCAATGCAAGCCAAGCGAACGATACCTTGATGAACCATTTATAAGAAATAGCTATGAATCCTTGGGTTTCCTATAAACTTATTCGTCGGATAATTGGTTGGACTATGATTGTTTTATTGGTTTTCTTCTTGTACAGAAGCTTACCCCATCTTTTATTGTTCGTCGGCAATGCAATGTATTTGATTGTATTTGGGATATTTGGGGCAGCATTCCTATATTTGCTGTACCGATTGGTACGTTGATTTCGATAAGTCTTTGTAACTTAGAACATTGAATTTGTAATTTTGCAACATGAACACGTATAGCAATGAATTTAAACCAAAATCATTCTGGAAGCGCCCGGAAGGCGTAACTGGTATGATTTTTTTGACAGCGCTGGTCATCGGCGGTGGATTTTTATTGTCCATGCTGATTCCATTTCTTGGATTGATTATGTCCAACGTGCTGTATATGACCGTTACGCTGGTGGCGCTGGGCGCACTGGTGTACATGGTGTTAGATCCTAAAATGCGCAACCTCGTATGGTATATGTATAAAAGTGTAATGCGCTGGTTAACAGGGCTTTTTGTGCAAATTGATCCAATCGGCATTTTGAAAAGCTACGTTGAAAACTTGAAAGATAACCTGCGGAAAATGAATAAGCAAATTGCGCAGCTGCGTGGGCAAATGCACAAATTGCAGGAAGTGATTCACAACAACCGCAAGCAAATCGAAAGCAACCTCAGCATGGCAAGCAAAGCGCGCGAGGCGGATAAGCAAAATATTATGATTCTGAAATCGCGGCAAGCCGGTCGATTGAAGGATTCTAACCTGCGGCTCGAAGATTTGTATCGCAAAATGGAAGTGCTGTACCGCGTGCTGACCAAGATGTACGAAAATTCGCAGATTTTGATGGAAGACATTCAGGATCAGGTAGCTGTGAAAGAGCAGGAACGCAAAGCCATTCATGCCAGCCACGGTGCGATGCGGTCGGCGATGAGCATCATCAGTGGCGACCCTGATCAGCGAGCGATGTTTGACCAGGCGATGGAAGCCATTGCAGAAGACGTGGCAAACAAAGTGGGTGAAATGGAGCGCTTCATGGAAATGTCTGCCAACTTCATGGATTCCGTTGATTTACAGAATGGTATCTTTGAAGAAGAGGGTTTGAAAATGTTGGAAAAATGGGAAAAAGAAGGCGTGTCGCTCATTTTGGGAGAGGAAAAAGACCATCTTTTGTTGAAAGCCAATGATGAAAAGGATGTGTTGGATTTGAATCAGCCTGTAAAAGAGCGCGTGAAAGACCCTGCGCATCGCAACCAGTACGACAGCTTTTTTGAGTTTTAATATCGGTTTAAAAATGACAAACATGGTCTAAAAATGTGCCACATTTTTCGAGGTGCGGCACATTTGCATTTTAAGAAAATATTTTGAAAACCCTCATAATACTTAACAAATCCGAGACGTTTTGAGGGCATGAATAAAACGCTTTTCACTACACTCTTTGTCCTAAGCGCTTTGGTCGCAATTGCTCAGTCTTACAATACCGCCGGGGGCTTGCGCCTTGGCACAGACTGGGGCTTGACCGTTCAGCAGCGAGTTGCTAAAAAAACGACCATTGAAGCTTTGCTGCAATCTAGTTTGCAACGCGAAGAAGTTCTAATCACGTTGATGGGCGAACAACATTTTCCGATTTTGACGCGCCGATTAAATATTTACTATGGCGGCGGCTTGCACAAAGGCTGGATCAATGAAAGCAACGACCAGGCAGAGCCTTACAAAGACCCTTTTGGGTTGACTTTTATAGGCGGCTTGGAGTTTTCCATCGGGCGTATCAATTTATCTTACGATTTCAAACCTGCCATTAACCTCTCTGGCGGGGAGCGCAATTTTTATACACAAACTGGACTTTCCGTTCGTTATATTCTGATAAAACGCAATACCAACATTTTTGGCACTGACAAAAAGAAGAAGAATCGTCGCCAAAGCCGTGGCATCAATTGGAAGTTTTGGGAAAAGAATTAATAGCAATTGGGAAATCGGAAGTCGAAAGTTGGAATTTTAAACAATTGTAAATCAATCATTTATATTCTGACTTCCGACTTCCGACTTCTCACTTATCTCACGCTTCTCGTATCGCTTCTGCTAACACTTTCAAACCTTCCGGATCGCCGAAATAGCTGATATGATCGCAACCAACGGTATAAACTTTAGGTGGATTTTGCCATTTTTCAGCGCCTGGAATGCTATTGATGCTATCAACGGAAACGGCAATATCATTTGGCACCTTGAATAAGAATTGATCCAACAAATTGAAAGCGTTTTGTTTGTTAAAGCGGGCAAGTGTTTTTTGTAAGAGTGACTTTTGCACTTCTTGCAAAATCGCAGGAATAAGCTGCGTATTTCCTGCTACAATGGTGTAAGGCAAATGAGGATCGCTGCCATCATTCAATTCCTTCAAGAAGTCAGAATCCTGCGGGTCCATCTGTTGCAAGGTAATAAATGCCTGACCTGCAAATTTTCCTAACAGGTTGAGTGTGAACAGGTACGGTTGTAAAAATGCAGCACCATTCACTACTTTGGTCAGCAGCGCCGTGCTGAGTTGATACACATCCGACCAAGGAGAGCCCATATTTGGCGTACCAACCTGAATGAGTCGCGTCACAATTTTGTTACCGCCTTCTTTTTCAATCAACCAACGAGACACCAGTCCACCCATCGAATGCGCTATGATGGTCAGTTTTTTGTCATGGCTTGCTGCCAAACCAATTTCTTCCAATCTAGCTTTAAAATCGCGCGCTGTTTGACGAATATCAGTATTCAAATTTTCATAATCAAAAGTCAACACCAAATCATAAGGATTTTGGAAGGTTTGACCATTGAGTTGTTGGAGCAGTGGGAACATCTTCGGCATCAGCAGGGTGTCGCCGATGATACCGTGAATGAAAATGACAATATTATCGGCATTGTCAACTGCGGTACGAATTTTTTCTTTATCTGTAACATACTGAAAATCTTCACTATTTGGTAAAAATTCGGCAATTGCCAGTTGAGGATGTTTGTATTCAAATCCTAATTTGCTCAACACCACTTTTTGGAAGAAAATTTTGACCGAACCAAACAAACTCCGTGTGCGTACCGGCGTTTGCTCAGGTAGCGCTGCGATGCTCACCATGCCATCTGAATCGGAAAAGCCAAGCGGAAAGTACATTTTGGTCACCGGGTCGTAGCCCATTGGAATGACCATTTCGTTTTCCGTCATTTTATGCTGCAAATCCACCATCAATGGATTGTCCGCATTCAATTGATCGGCGCCTTGCACATCGTACAACTCCATGACGCTCAAGCCCGGCGAGGTATTTCGACCTGTTGTAAACTGGTAAGCTTCGGCAATGTAATTGGTGCTGCGCGTCATCGGAGGCATGAAGTGCATGTCAGGATTCGTTTCTGAAGTAGAAAGCGAACGTTCTGCTTCGGGTAGCGATGTCAAAGTAATGTTGGCAGACATGCCGCGCGGCGCCGTCACTTTAATGGCATTCATCAATTCAATTGTTCTGCCACCAATTACTGGTTGCTGTTCCATCGGGCGCACCACAATCATCTCAATATCAGCCACAGTCCAATCTGGCACTGCCGGTTTGCCTTGCGATTCTCGTCCGGCGCGTTTTGTCACAGTAGCTGGTTTGACGTCTAGCTCCAAACCTTCCTGCTCATAGCGATCCGTATTGAGTTTTTCATCGGTACTAATGACGATTTTAAAATATTCCTTTATTTCATTGATACCGTAAGATTCGTAAGCGGCGTTGTCCACCGAAAGCGGAATGGTTTGATAACGATTGCCTTCAAAAACATCCAGTAGCCAAGCATCTTTGCCCGCCCCTAGTTCTTGTTGTGGCATAAAGCGATTGGTCACTGCGAAATTATCCATCAAGTTTAAAGCGCTGAAATACAGCGTTCTATTGCTAGTGTTGCGAACTTTCAATCGGAATGCAGGCTGTTGCCATTCACCATTTACTTTCTCATAACGGAACACGTTACTTTCTCTCCAATCTACCTGTTCTGCCTCGGCACTATCTTCGTAATTGCCAGGATCGGTGATTCGATACAAATCAAATTCAAAATCTTTGCCTGCAACAAGCGTAGTTTTTGGATTGGATAACTCCAGTAAATTGCGCCATTTGGCAACTTTTTCAGCTGCGTTTAAAAAGGCGACCGCATTGGCATGACTTGGATTTTCTACTCTTTTGAACAAAGGTCGGGTATCGCCGGGCAGTGTCAGTTGAAATGAATTTTCTACAAATCGGATCCAGTATTGTGCATCATTCGCATTATCAATTAATTGCATAAAAGGCGATACCACATCATTCCAGGCACCACTGATGAAGCGCTTGGCATCATCGCTCGTATCAGGGGCAAGTGCTATTTTTACTTTATTGAAATTCAAGCCGGTAGCAGTAGCTTTGTAAGATTGGTTCACATCTTTGCCATCCATACCTGTCACTTCTGACGTATTGGCACCAACTACGGTCACTTTTACTTTGGTACCATCTTCTAATGAAAGCTCTCCGCCTTCCGCAGGGATTCCTTGAATCGAGCCCGCATTTAAAAACCATTTACCTTTTTGAAAATCAATGGAATAGCTAGATTTTTCTGGAATGACGCCACCCAAAAATCGTTGGTTTTTATCTTGTGCTTCGGTGGTAATCAGTTGAGGCAATTGGTCGCGCACTTTATTCGCCAGGCGCACCTGGAGCACGTGCATTAGATCGGCATAAGAAAGCCCGCCCCCCGTTTGTTCCAGCGCTTCTATGAGCGAGTAGGTGAAAATACCGCGTGTTTTATTATCAATCATCGTTTCTTTCGCCGTTTCCTGTTCGCGGCAAGCGGCAAGCTGAATGTATTTTCCAACGGGCGGATAAATCAAGGTTTTTCCATCAGGCGATTGCACTCGGCGGTATTCCTGATGACCATAATATTCTTCAAACTGAATCGGGTAAGGCGCAGCCGAAGTGGTACGTGGCGTGAAGGTCGCGTCGCGTGTGATCGTGCCAGAGTGACAACAATCGAAAATAGCCATGAAATGGACGTCTTTTCCTTGCGTTGCTTTTGCAATAAGGTAAGATATCTCCTTGTCCATCAGGTCTTTACCACCATTTCGGCTATCGAAGCATACCAATCCTTCGCTCGTGCCATCTGGGTCGAGGTGTAAAAATTCAAGCGGTGCAGGCGAGGGCGCACCATGACCACTGTAATAAAACAAGCAAATGTCATCTTTTTGTGCATCTTCGAAAAAACGGAATGCTTCAATCACGCCCTGCTTCGTCGCTTGTTCGTCGGTTAAAAGTTTTAAATGTAATTTGGCATCTTGAGCACCTGCAAACTGGCGTTCGAGATAGTCTTTTAAAGCATCGCGGTCGTTGACACAACCTTTCAATGCGGGTACCGGGTAGGCATATTTGTCAATTGCCACCATCAAGGCATATAAATTCCGATTCATGTTGCTTAGTTTTTTTGTTGAATTATTGGGTTTTTTCGTTGTTTTTTTTGTTGTCGTTTTTCTCTTTCCCATAATAAAATCAAGAATCTTTTGAATCAATTTAATCATTGGATATAATTTTTCTACCTTTTGTAATCATTGGATAATCATCTGGATTGTAATCACTTGGTGGCTGTGGAAACGAAGGATTCGAGTACGCATCCAGAGAGCGTTCGCCTGTTGCCAGGTATTTGAATGAGTTGCGTTCCGCCGAAATCAACCCCTGGTCGAGGTATTTCTTGGTAATCAGCGCTCGTTTGCGTGCATCCGTCATCGGCGAGGAGCCATATATCTCTCTGATTTTCAGGTATTCTTGTATTAAGTTTAATTCGTCAGCGCTTGTCCAGAGTTGGATGGGTTTGTCGAGTTGAGCAGCCTGCATCGCTTTTTCAATGCAAGGTTTTACATAAGAAGGGCGATTCACATGATTGTCCAAAATGAGCGCAACGCCATACTGCGAAGTAACAATTTGCGCCAGCAACAGCCCTTTGATAGCTAATTGAGGTTTCCAATAAAAATTATTCAAACGACTCAGCGCGTGTTCAATTTGCACCGCTTTCACCTTGGGGTCTTGTGCTGCCAGCCAAAAACGGAAAGCCCGATGGGTGGGTCGGAAAAGGTCTTTGTCCGCAGGGTTGTCCACTCGATTGCCCCGAAAAGACAAGTAGCCGGTGGTAGTGCCCGTCACCTTGTCATCCACGTCTATACCATACTGCGCAAAATACATTTGAAAAGCTTGAGGTTGAGTCACTTTGATTTTTTTTATCAATGCAGCCAATTCGCCTGGATCGCTGCCTGGTCCTAAAGTCCATTGAAAAATGCCAATACTCAAAAAGGCATTGTCCCAGGTATTAATGGCATCGAGATTGCCCTCATTTTCAGAAACGGCGATCATGGTATTAATGGCGGCATCGCTCACATTCAAACTCCTGACATCGTCGCGATTGGTTTGTAAAAAATCTTTAATCGTCTGATTGCCAACGGTGTAAAACCCTGCTCTGTATTTTCGAAACACGGCTTTGTGCGTGCCGTCGGTGACCACCACCTCCTTGGGGCTTTCCTGCGTCAGGGTACCAACTTTTAAATTTTCAAACCACGGCAACTCTAAAAAATGATCGCCAAAAAAATAAAGCAAGCAGCTTCGCAAACCTTTGGCTAGATCAATATTTAAAACCGAACCATTGTAGGTCAAATTTTCTAATTGCGCAAATTCCGTCAAAGCGTCATTGGTATTGGGCTGCACAAATCCCAACTCCCGCAGCAGGCGATCCACTGCCTTCGTCCCTTCTTTTTCTGGGTTATTCGGATCATAAAATTGCGCTGTTTCTTCCATTAAAATGGCTCGATGCAGCATTTCAAGCGGCTGTAGCAATTCATTCCGCTCAGACAGTTTTTTAACCAACTCTGGCGTGAGCGATTTGCCGTCACTTTGCAACTGATTTTTAGCAGCAAATTGTTGCAAAGCATTTGCTAAAATATCGTCGTAAGCACCATCGGGTTTAGCGGCATCCCACAGCAATTGCAGGTCGAAGCCCATTTCATAAAGCCCCTGGCGCAGCCATTTTAAGTCAAAGTTTTTGTCACCTAATTGGAGTGGAGCGGCAGCATTTGCGTTTAGTAGTTGATTCAAGGTGTTGTTAAAAGACATGGACTTGGGTTTTGGTGTGATGATTGATGATTTAGGTTTATTGATGTAATGGTATAATGGTTTTTCGGTGTAATGGTATTATGGTTTTTCGGTGTAAAAAAGTGCATTTTGTGTACGCAGTTTTGGGAGCTCTGTTACTGAGTTAAGCCATTTTTGGGCTTTGCCAGTGCTTGCGCCCAATAATTTCCCACTCTCGCCACGCCCATTTCTACGTAAGCAGCCTTCATGAGGTTGCGACAATGCGACGGACTTTTTCGCCAGCCATTTACTACGCTGGAAATGGATTTGTAGCCATAGGCAATGTTTTCACCCACTGCTGTCCATTCATAGCCAGTGTCCGACACTCGCCAGGCGATGTTGCTATCATCGGTTCCGGCATGATCAAACCATTGATTATCAGCCATGTCGCTGGCATGCCGCAGGGCTGCTTGAGCCAACTTATCACTCCATTGCAAAGGTTTCACTGGTGGCATATACGTGCTTCCACATTTGCAGCCGTTCACACGCAAGTGATTGATTGTCAGCAATAATTCTTCTGCAAAATAAGTATTATCCGCTTTATAAGACTGACAATTAATAAAACCAGCCAATAAAGTTATAAAAAGGATTCCCAAATGTTTCCTCATTTTCAATCATTTTGAAAAAAAATCGTCAGAATGCATTGATTTATTGGCGAAAAGCGCATATTTTTTTCTTAAAGTTTTAATAATGTTGAAGATTGGGTTGGGCAAGCGACAAATTTTA
>CAZFBN010000013.1:0-58463 GCA_964517145.1 uncultured Saprospiraceae bacterium | reverse complement strand
GGGATAAGCCTCGAGAAGCGCTTGCTCACAATTCCGATATTGTTCAAACCAGGACAGGGCATTGTTCAGGTTACCTACGGTGGTATGATAATTGCCTAAGCGTTCACACAAAACACTGATGCGATTGTTGATGCTTTCTATATTATTCACCACGCTTTCTCCGTAGCGAGTGTAGCGGGCGGCGTCTTCGTAGCTGCTTCCAGATATATGAGTACCTTCATAATCTAATTTATTAATCAAACTATCCAGCAGGGTCTCGCAGTGCGCCAGTAGGTTTTCCTGGTTTTTGTAGCGGGTTATTTCCTGTATCACGGGGCTGCATTTGAAGGCGGCGGTGGGTTCATTGTAGTCGAGCCAGCCTTTATGATATAAGGATATTAAGATATTTTCCAGTTCGTCTATACTCAGGGTTTTTGTTTGTGTTGTGATTGCACCTTTTATTATTCTTTTCCAAAATCCTTTATTCTCTTTTGTTTCTGTTATTTGAAAAGGGGTAATCAAGGTTTCCAGCGTTTCAAAAGGAATATTCTCCGCAGGCAGCACGGCGAAGATGGAGAGGAGTTGGTTTTCGGCGGGGCTGAGTTCGTTGAGGTCGTACATGGCAGCGATGATGGCTTCGGGTTTTTCGGTGCGCAGGGCGCCGCCGGCGTGGTAGAGGGTTTTTATTTCCTTGCTTTGCAGGGCGAGCAAGCCTTTTTGTTGTAAGTCCTGCAATAAATCGGACAAGGTGTAGCGGGTTTTGAGGCGATTGAAGTTCGCTAAGTTTTTGGCGATGAGTTCGATGACTAAGGTGTTGTAGCCAACGGCGGTGAGTATTTGCAGCAGCAGGTCGGTTTCGTCGGTTTTGTAGTATTGCTGGAACAATTCTACCGCTTTGTCTTGCACCAAAGGTTGGAGAACGTAAGTCTTTGCTTGCTCAAACTGCGTAATGCGCGTGGTGAGCAGCAGGTGGAAGTTGCGGCAGGTGCTGAGTTGCGGGTAGTAGCGTTCGAGGTCTTCGAGCAGGTTGGCATTGTCTATGATGAGCAGGCAGGGGCGTTGCAGGCTTGCCATTTTGCGCAGTAGCAAAGTCAAGCGTTCGGTATTGGGCATCGCCTGCGGGAAGTCCACGCCCAAGGGCAGTGCCAGCGTGAGCAAGGCATCGAGCAGGCTGCGCTCGGCGAAGATCCAGGCGAGGTGTTGGTAATCCTTTTTGTACGCAAAGTAATAGCGCAAGGCAAGGGTCGTCTTGCCGATGCCGCCCTCGCCATTGACGAGGAGTAAGAGGTTGTTTTCGTGGAACAATTGGTGGTGAATAGCGGCTAAGTCATTTTCTCTGCCGAGGAACACTTCGGGGTAGAAGGGCGGCAGGGTCAATTCTCTGGAAGGCAGGAAGGGCGCTTGCTGAATAATGTTTTGAAAAACGGCTTGCCCGATTTCGCCAATGTTGTAAATCTTTTCGCCGACTTGTAGGCTTTCGCGTTGCTGCTGTTGTAAAAACGCAAGCAAGGCATTGATGTCGTTGCGGATTTCCTGGAATTCGCCGTCCACGCTGAGGGTGATGGTGCTATTGCTCACGCCCTGGAGGACGATGTTGTGGTTGCCGGTGAGGTTGGAGGAGTTTTGCATAAATAGGGTTTTGGTTTTTTCAAATCCGTGCTTCGAATATAAGCTTTTGTTGTTGGTCTTTTCATTCTTGCTTTGTAACTTTTTGGCATCGCCCCAAAAAGTCACCAAAAAGGTCTAGGCAAATCCAAAAGCTCCGCTGGATTTGCCTAGCAGCCGCCACGCTGGATATTTCAAAAGAACGGATTACAAAATGATTAAACAAGTATTTCATTGCGCGACATGGACGTTGGGTTTTCAAGAAAAATTCGCATTGTCAATGCGGTCGATATTGTAAATCTTTTCGGCGTTTTGGATGATGGTTTTGCCTGTTGGGGTGTCGGCGGTAGGGATGGAAGAGTCGATCTGATTGCACAAGTCGAGGGCGGCGGCGGTGATTTTGTTGTGTTCCAGATTGGCTTCATCTTCGGAGATGATGTTGAGGCGTATTTTTCGCTGCAATTCATTCAGTCGGCTTTGCAGTTGAAGCACTTCGTTTTTCAGATGGGCGGGTACGCTATCTTTTAAAGCGGTGAGGGCTTCTTCCAAGCGGGCTTCCGCAATGAGTTGTTGGATTTGACTGGTGGACATGGTTTGGTTTTTTATTATAAATAACTGCTTTTAAATTTCTCCTTTCAAGTGTCAAATTTGACATTACTCCTTGCGCTCATACGCGCCGATGTCTGGTGCCGTAGGGTGGCGATCTTTGCCTTCGAGGTCAATGGTGATGGTGCGTGGCGAGAAGACGGGTTTGGCTTTGCTGTCAGCGATGGAGAGCGAATCGAGGCGGTAGTTATCTTCGTCAGCAGCGAGGAAGAGCTTGTCGTTGCGGGTAGCGTTGGTGCAGGGGGTGCAGATGTTTTCGAGAAAATCTTGGAATAAACTACTGTTGTTTTTAATCAAGCCATCTACGCGCACGATGCAATCCTGGAATTGGACGTTGAATTGGGAGGCGTTTTTTCTTTCAAAGGCATCGCCAAGTTCGATTTCGTCATTTTGCGAACCAAAAATAATTGAATTCACAAAGCGGGCGTTGAGGCGGTAGGTGCGCGCCACCTGGCAGTTTTCGTCGTAGCAGAAAAAGTTGTTCATGCTTAGGGCGGAGGAGTTGTTGCCATAGCTTGCCAGGGTGCAGTAGGTAAAATTGTAATCGCCACCTTGCACGAGGAGTACCGAAGTAGCGCCGTTGTTATACACTAAGGTATTTTCAGCCGTGATACGACTGTGAAAACCAATGATGCCGCTACTGGCAGTGTTGTAAATTTGGGAATTGCGCAGGGTAAGCTCTGCCGTAGAATCAGCGTAAACGCCAAAACGGCTGTTGCGAATGGTGGTGTACTCAAAGGTATTGCCAGTACTGCCGCGGCTGATGAAAATACCATTCCATTGACCGGCTTCATCCAGAAAACTTTCTTCGAGGCGGTCGCCTTCGATGATTACGGGTTTGTCTTTCGTGCCTTGCACGGTGATTTTGCCATCAGGCAAAACGTAGAGAATACCGTCGTTGTAAATGCCACCGAATAAGTCGTTTTGCGCCACGCCCCCGTGCACGTAGATGCGCGTACCGGCAGGAATAATCAGTTCGCAACTATCCACAAAAACAGCACCGTAGATGACATAAGGTTTGGGGTCGTTCCACACCAGGTCGCCATTGTCACAGCTCAGGCGTACGGCAACGCCGCGATTGAATCGGCTAGGAAAGTAGTTGGCATTTTGCCCCCAGGCTTCGAGGTTGACGAATTGCGTATTGCCGTTGGTTTCAAAAATGACACGGTCTTCGATGACAAAAGGACTTATGGAAAGCGGTTGGTCGGGGTCAATTGTCACTTCGGCAAAAAGGTAAATGCTGTCCTTGGCGAGTATTTCAATGTCGCGCTGGTCGTTGCCGGCAATGCCGTCCACATTGAGTTCCCAACGGCGATTGTCTTTGGTTTCGAGGTAAATGCGGGAGATGCGAATGGCTTGATCGTTGCGATTGTAAATTTTAAAAGCGCGCGTGGCAGAGCCCAATTCGGTAAAAACGGTATCAAAGCGCAGGGTATCGACGGAGAATTCAAGCTTGGCGTTGCCATCGGTCGTGAATTCCAATTCGTCTTCACAATTGGTAAAAAGGAAAGCAGCTGCACATGCAAAGGAGCATAAGTATAAAAAGTATTTCATTGTCAGGTTATTAGAAGTCGAAAGTCAGCAGTCGAAGTTGGACTTAGACCTTTGAAATATCAGTTGAATGCAAAGTAAACGGTAAAAATGAAATTTCATTTTGCTGCAAAAATACGCGGATAAGTTAGACGTTTGATAATAGAGGGTAGAAATTAGATTTTTAAAGTTGATAGTCAAAAGTCAATTAGTTGGCAGTCAAAAGTTGATGTTGGGATTTTGGGTATAAAATAGAAGCTACTCGTCGAAAATCGTAGCTTTGCGGGAACAGAAGCGCCTCACAAAGTGTTTCCCGGTTTGACATCGTAGATGCTAAAAAAATATGTTTTAAGACACGCGTTAAAAATATTAAGAAAACCGCTACTTTTGCATCAGGTTTGCGTCAGATGAATGTTAATTGCAAGTTGAATTGAAAAATTTTCATTCCGTAAGCAATTGACAATCAGGGATTTGCAATCTAAATTCCGGTTGCCCGCAAGTTGAAATTCAAAATTATTGTAGTTTGGAGAAGCCAGTAATTGACGTTATCATACCGGCACAAAATGAGGAGCAATCCATCGGCTTGGTGTTAGCCAATATGCCGAAAGGGTTAATTCGGGAAGTTATTGTTTGTAACAATGCAAGCACCGACCGGACGGCGTGGGTGGCTCAGGAAAATGGGGCGACTGTACTCGATGAACCAGAAGCAGGCTACGGCAGTGCTTGTTTGAAAGGGATCAGTTATTTACAGCAAAAACCAGTATCAGAACAGCCTGATATAGTGGTGTTTATGGATGCTGATTATTCGGACTACCCGGAGGAGATGCCAACGTTGATTCGTCCTATTTTGGAAGAAAATGTGGACTTAGTCATTGGTTCCCGCGTATTGGGTGATGTGCAGCGGGGCGCCATGCAGCCACAACAAATTTTTGGCAACTGGCTAGCAACAAATCTTATCCGATTGTTTTACAGTTATCATTTTACGGATCTTGGACCATTCCGGGCGATTCAATTTAAAAAATTGCTCGAATTGGACATGGAAGACCGCGATTTTGGTTGGACGGTAGAAATGCAGGTGAAAGCTGCCAAGATGGGTTTTCGCACAAAGGAAGTTCCCGTGAGCTATCGTCGGCGCATTGGTATGTCAAAAGTGTCAGGCACCGTGCGGGGTTCTCTTTTAGCAGGGCATAAAATTTTGTGGACGATATTTAAGTTTCTTTGAAAAGTGAAATACGAAATGTGAAATATGAAAATTAGAGGCATTTTTCGGTTTCACATTTCAAATCTCAAATTTAAAATTTAACAAACATGTCTATTCTGGCTTATGCGGTTTTAATCATTTACAGCACGGCGCTGATCTACATTACGATGTATTGTGTCATGCAGTTCAACCTGCTGTATCATTACAGAAAAGCTGCAAAGAAACAGCCGCTGCAAAACGACGGAACCAACGTCGAAGAAAACTACACAGACGAGAAGGAATTTCCTTTTGTAACGGTGCAACTGCCTATTTACAATGAAATGTACGTGGTGGAGCGCCTGATTGACAATATTGCTCAATTTGACTACCCGCGCGACCGCTTTGAAATTCATGTGCTGGACGACTCAACCGACGAATCGGTGGAAATCACCCGCAGAAAAGTGGACGAGTGGAAAGCCAAGGGCGTCAATATCGAACAAATTCGCCGCGTTGACCGCAAGGGTTACAAAGCCGGCGCACTTCAGGAAGGCATGAAGCATGCAAAGGGCGAGTTTATTGCCATTTTTGACGCGGATTTCTTGCCGCACGCAGATTTTTTACAAAAAACCATTCCGTATTTTAACGATCCAAAAGTAGGCGTGGTGCAAACCCGCTGGGAGCATATCAACGAAGATTATTCCTTGATTACCAAGCTGCAAGCCTTGCAATTGAATGTGCACTTCACCGTTGAACAAAAAGGACGTGAAGCAGGCAATTATCTGTTACAATTCAATGGCACTGCGGGTGTATGGCGTCGCCAAACCATTGACGATGCGGGTGGCTGGGAAGCGGATACGCTGACCGAAGACCTTGACCTGAGTATTCGTGCACAGCTGAAAGGCTGGCGAATTCGCTTTATTGAAGAAATTGGCTCACCGGCGGAACTTCCGGCAGAAATGAATAGCTTGAAATCGCAGCAATTCCGCTGGATGAAGGGTGGTGCAGAAACCGCCAAGAAAATGCTGCCAACCGTTTGGAAATCTGAATTGAGCCTTTGGCAAAAAATTCAGGCAACCACGCACCTACTGAGCAGTACGGTGTTTGTGTTTGTCTTTATTTCTGGGGTATTCAGCGTGCCGCTTTTGTTTGTGCTGGGTGATTTGATTGAAGACGGCTTTAGCAAAAATTTCTTTGCCTGGTTTATGATCGGCTTACTTTCAATCATTGCTGTTTATTACACTGCGAATTTACAGTCGCCGGCGCGTAAACAGACCGAGGAGTTTGGCAAGTCGGTTTATAAATTTGTGTTCTTGTTCCCGCTATTCCTGGCGTTGTCCATGGGTTTGTCTTTGCACAATTCCGTGGCGGTGATTCAGGGCTATCGAGGTAAGAAGTCGCCGTTCGTGCGCACACCGAAGTTTAACATTCAATCCTTGCGCGATTCATTTAGTAAAAATAAATATTTGAGCAAAAAAATGTCGTGGACGACTCTGCTGGAGGGCTTCCTGGCATTGTATTTCCTGGGCGGCGTCATCGGAGGTATTGCGATTCAAAACACGACATTCCTCATTTTCCACCTGATGTTGTTCCTGGGTTACGGCGCAATTTTTATTTACACATTGCGGCATTTCCGCGCACAATAAGCTACATACCATCCAACGCAATAAAAGGGTGCCTGACTATAAAAAGCGGGCACCCATTCTGTTTCAGCTAATTCTTCATAAAAACAAATCACCATATGAAAAACGGACTTCTTTTTGCAATACTCCTCATCGGTTTTTTGGCTTGTAAACAAACGCCCAAAGGCGAAACGACGAATGATAATATAACTGTGGAACCCACTCCTGTTGGACAGGATACGCTGCTAGGTCCTCAAGGCGCTACCCCGGCGAAATTTTACGTCAATAATGATATCACCGTTTATCAATATCCGGATCTGAATGTGTTGGTGGAAACCGTAGAACTCGAAGACAGTACCATCGGCGAAAGCGTGCGCATTGCCAAGTCCAATGATACTGCTGAAATCAGCCGACAAGGGTTTAATTTTTTCAACGGCGTGGCGGGCAACTACCTTTTTGTGGATGAAGGCACGTATGAATTGGGGCGCACCATGTACATTTATGATATCAACACGCGCCAGAAGCTAGGCGAATTTATATTCGATTCGGATGAAATTATATTGGAAGGCGATCAAATTACCTATTATACTTTGTTGGACGAAACTTCTGCAAAGGCGTTAAGACCACAACCTACTTGCCCCGAAGCACAGGCATACAAAGAAGCCGGGCTGGGCATCGGCTACATGGAAAAATTTATTTTGAATATCAAAACCGGCGAAGTAACCGCAACGAAAGAATATAAATGTCGGGCAATTTCTTAATGGTACACTGATTTTTATGATAGTTATGATTAGAATTGATTTTAATTCATAAAATATCATAGAAATCTTATAAGCCAGTGTACCATGAAACGAAAAATACTCCTCTCCGGCGCTTTCATTTTGCTCACCATCTGGTTGGGCTACTTTGTAGAACGGGCTGATTTTCTCCGTTTAACGAGTGCTTACGGCGTATTTTTCCTGCTTTACTGGCTGGTTGCCATTCAATTTAAAACCCAGGATGTCCATTTTTTTGTCGGACTTGGTATTATATTGCGTATAATATTGCTATTTTCCATTCCCAATCTCTCCGATGATTTTTACCGCTTCATCTGGGATGGGCGCTTGATTGTCAATGGTTTAAATCCGTTTAATCATTTACCAAATTATTACATTGATAATAATATTTTACCCGAAAGTCTTACACCGGAATTGTATAATCGTTTAAACTCTCAACCCTACTTTACCATCTACCCGCCGCTGGCGCAAGCCGTATTCACCATAGCATGCTGGTTATTTCCAAACAGCATTTCCGGCGCTGTGATTATAATGAAAGGCATCTTATTAATCGGAGAAATTGGCAGCATTTATTTGATAATCAATATCTTAAAGCGATATAATTTGCCGACGCAAAATATTTTATTATATGCTTTAAATCCACTTATTATTTTTGAAATTGTCGGTAATCTCCATTTTGAAGGGCTGATGATCTTCTTTTTATTATTATCTTTTTTCTTAATCGTCCCTCTCCTAGGAGGGGATAGAGGGGGGGCATGGAGTGCCCTAGCCATGGCAGGAGCAATCGCCGCGAAGCTCCTCCCTTTGATGTTTTTACCTTTTATAATGATAAAATTAAGCATCAAAAAAAATATTATTTACTTCGCTATTTTAGGTGTTGCTTTACTTCTTTTATTTGCACCTTTGCTTAATAGCTTCTTTTTCAATCATTTCGGCGAAAGCCTGAATTTATATTTCCGCCAGTTTGAATTTAATGCTAGTTTTTATTACATTTTTCGTTGGATTGGATACGAAATGAAAGGTTATAATATAATAAACCGCCTCGGTCCGCAGCTTGCCCAGCTTGTTTTTGTGATAATCATTACATTAGCCATTATCAGAAGAAAAAAAGACTGGCAGGCAGTGCCCGAAAGCTGGCTCTTTGCGATAAGCGTTTATTTACTATTTGCTACAACCGTGCATCCTTGGTATATCACTTTACCAGCGACATTAAGTATATTTACTAAATGGCGTTACCCGATAGTGTGGTCGGGCGTGGCGTGGCTGAGTTATAGTCATTACTGGAATGGGAATTTTGAAGAGTATTATTTAATAATTGCAATGGAATATTTACTAGTTATGATATTTTTCTTAATCGAATTTGCCAGCAAAAGAACATTAAATCATGGGATTGATAAACTGAAGGCTGGGAATACTTGAAAAATCATTTGTATTTCTTGTAACCAACGTAAACCCGTTTTCTAAAGCAGTAGCTGCAATGATTGCGTCAGGAATTTTAATTTTTAGTTGTTTGCGAATGAGAATAGTTTTTTCTATAATAAAATCCGACAGAGAAAAAATATTGGAAGCATTGATGAATGCTTCGGCTTCCTGCTCATCTTTTGCAGTCAGAAACTTCCATCCTAATACTTCTATTTTGGGCATAACGGAAATATTGCATTCTTGCTGAAAAACAGGACGTAAAAATGCTTCGGCTTTTGGCGTTAGCTTTCCATCTAAAAAATAGATGGTGATATTAGAATCTATCAAATATCGCGTTCCCATTCCCTGCGCATTTCATCAAGTTGTGCATCAATTTCATCCATGCTCATACCGGTTTTTGCAGAGCCGTAATAACGATCAAATATATTGGCAGGCTGGGACACGTTAGCTTCACTAGCGACCTGCACTTTCTCCACAAAGTCTAAGCTACGCAACAATTCCAGTAGCATTGCCATTTTCTGAGGATTATTAATTTCTAAAACCAATTTCATAATTAAATTTTCAATTAAAACCACAAATTACAAAAATTAGTTCTTTTCGGTTTACAGTAGGTAATGTGCTATTTACAAGAATTTAAAATAATCAGTAAATATCATAATAATCCTGAGAATCAGTGTACTATTGATACCCCTTTGCCTGTAATTTAAATAACTCCGCGTACTTTCCATCCTGCGCCAGCAATTCTTCATGGCTGCCCAATTCTAGCAACTGCCCATTTTCCAAAAACAAAATCCGATCCGCCATCCGCACCGTCGAAAAACGATGCGAAATGAGCACCGCCGATTTGCCTTGAATCAATTCCGAAAAACGCAAAAACACTTCATGCTCCGCCCGTGCATCGAGCGCTGAGGTAGGTTCGTCCAGTATAAGTAATTGAGCTTCCCGCATATACGCACGTGCGAGCGCCACTTTTTGCCACTGCCCGCCGGAGAGTTCTGTGCCTTCTTCGAAGCGTTTGCCGAGCAATTGTTCATAGCGCTTTGGCAAATCTTCAATCACCGGCTTCGCCAGACTTTTCTCTGCCGATTCTTCAATCAACGCCATTTCTGCCACGTCTTCAATGTTGCCAACTGCAATATTTTCCGCCGCCGTCAATTGCCAGCGAATGTAATCCTGAAATATGATACCAATATTACTGCGCAGGCTAGCCAAATCATAATCTCGAATGTCCACACCATCAATGAGGATGCGCCCTTCGGTGGGTTCGTACAAACGCGCCAACAGCTTGACCAGCGTGGTTTTTCCCGCTCCGTTTTCGCCCACCAACGCCAGTTTTTCCCCCGCTTTTAATTCAAAGGACAAATTGCGAATCGCCCATTTATGGCTTTCGGGATATTTAAAACTCACATTTTCAAAGACAAAACCCTGTTGTAATTTTTCAGGAAATGTAATACTATCCGGCTTGGATATAATAGATGGACGTATTTCAAAAAAATCGAATAAGTCTTGTAAATAAAGTGAGCCTTCTGCAATGCGCGAAAACCGACTCATCATACCTTGTAACATACCTTGCATTCTATTAAACGCACCGGATAGAAAAGTTAATGTTCCTAGTGTTATTACACCTTGTATGGTTTGCATTATAATAAAAACATAAGCGCCATAATAAGCCAGTGTGCCCAATGTGGATAACAACGTGCCCCAGCCGGCGTGCTTCACCGCCAAATTGCGATTCATTAAATAATAGCGATGCGAAATTTCCGCAAAACGATTGGTTAAAAAATCCGCCAGATTAAAAATCTTTACTTCTTTCGCCATTTCCTCGCTCGCGCCCACGTAACGCAGGTAATCCAGCTCGCGCCGTTCGGGCGTCCAGCTATAAATAAGCGAGTAAGTCCGCTGATTAAAATAAGATTCTGCCAGAAACGAAGGGATCACCGCAACTACCAAAATCAAAATCAGCCAGGGATTGAACGCCACCAAACCCGCACCCAGCGTCACCAGCGTGATGATGTCCTGCAACTGCGAAAACACCTGCGACATCAGCGCCGTGCGCCCGCTCGTATTGCGCCGCGCGCGTTCCAGTTTATCATAAAAGGTCGCATCTTCAAATTGGTACAAATCCATCGTCGCCGCGTGGCGCATGATCTCCACCGAACTTTTATTGGAAAATAAATCGCCCAACAACGCGTCTATCAGAATAATACCTCGATTCAACACCGTAGAAAAAACCGCCAAACCAAGCTCCAAACCCACCATCAGCCACAGATAGTTGAGGTCTCCTTGCGTTCCCCCTTGGGGGGATAGGGGGCTCGTCAACGCGACCACCTCGTCAATAATTTCTTTTGCAATATATAATGTTGCCAATGGAATGACCGATTGCACCATCCGCAGCGACACATTCCCGATGGTCATCCAACGACTCGTCTCCCAAATCAGCCGAAACAAGCGCGGCAAGTGCCGCAGCGCCAAAAACTGATTTTTCAGGGATTGTTTTTCTTTCTCTTTAGACATTTTTCGCATTTCAATTAAACCGTTAAGGGAACAGCGTTTTACCATACTTAGTTGACATCCTCCTATGTCTTTCCTCAATCAGGTCAAACGCTTTAAAAAACGCTATTTTCAGCAAAACGAAAGGCTAGAAAAAAATTCAAGCGGTAAATTGTAAAAGCAATCCAATAAATTGATTCTTCAAATATGTTAAAATTATCATTTAAATAAGGCGAAACGTTAAAAGTATCCTAAAGGCTCATTTTTGATAGGGGAACTAAATTTTAAAAATCATCCAAAAGGCAGATAAATGTAGAGAAACCTGGCTTAACACCACTTTAACCAGCAAATTGAAACGTTTATGCAGTTTTAATCGTCTTTTATTCAGGGAGCTTGAATAACACCTCAATTGACCAAAGTATGGTTTCACTTTTTACAAAAACAACGAACATGAAAAGCGGTATTTTATTTCTCTTATCCATTTTGTTCAGCGCCACAGTGTGGAGCCAGAGCAATGAAGATCGGCTCCAGCGACTGCTTGAAGACGACCCAGAGTCTTTGAACATCATTATTGCCGCAGATGCGGATGTGCAAGCAGCGGTGTTGGAAGCGACGACGTATCCTGACATTTTGTCTAAAATTCAAACCATTCAAGATCGCTCCCGAGCGGCTTTTGATGCCATTGTGAGTCCGTATTCACAAGAAACACAGCAGATTTTTTGGGACTTAAGCCGTTATCCAAATTTGATTGCACGATTGGCACGCGAAGGCAAGGGCTCGGATATCGGCGCGCAGGAGGTGCTGCGCAATTATCCAGAAGCGATTCACGCGCGCGCGAAGGAAGCGAACAAATATTATTATAGCCTTTTGGTGAAAATTGCCGACCTGGAACGTCAAACAAATCAGGATTTTGACGATGTACTCGATGGCTATCCACGTCATGCGCAGGATATTTTCAGAAAATTGTTGGAAAGACCGGAAGCACTCAGCGCTTTGACCCAAAGCCGAAGCACGACAGATCAACTCGGAAATTTATATAAAAGTGATCCGAATTGGACCTTGCGTCGCTTTAATGAATTGAACCAGGATTTACAAAATAGAAATGAGCAGGAATTACAGGATTGGCGCAGCAGCATTGAGAGTGATCCGGAGGCAGCACAGGAATTGACTCAGTCGGCGCAAGCCTATGCACAAGAATACGGCTACGACGATGAATACTATGGCGAGGATTTTGATGACGATGATTATTATCGCTACCGCGACAATCGTCAACGCATAGTGGTTCGCGAATATTATTATTACCATTATCCATACTGGTTTGGTTATCCGCGTTGGTATCGTGCGCCGCGCTGGCGTCCGGTGCCGGTTTGGTACGATTATGGCTTCGTATGGCGTCCCAATCGCCCGGTTGTCATCATTCAAATGCCATCTTTTTATTTTGTGAATTGGTATTTCTATCGTCCTTGGCATCATTATCGCTACGCACGTTTGTCGAATTGTTTTGTTGATTATTATTACCGTCATCCGCGTTCGTACAATTCGATTGTAATCAACATCAACACTTGGAAATACCGCAACCGCGCTGTCATACACGATGATTGGCTGAGAGATCGAGATCATAGAACGGAACGCTTGCGCGAATTTGGTCAGTTTGAAGAAGAACGCAGAAATTATAACCGCGACCACAGAAACCAAGCCATTTCACAACGGGATTATTTGGACAAAAGTGATTCTAAATACGAACGCTTGCGCCAGGTTGCGCCACGCAATGCCGACCGAAATACATTCCCGGAAAGGGATCGAACGGTAGAAACACCGCGCCGACCCGAAGCGACAACCGCGCCACGTACCCGCACGGATGCTCAGCGTCAGACACCTGAACGCACGGTTGAGCCACGCGAAGAGCGACGCACAGCGCCCACCGAGCAGCCGCGCACCCGTACTCGAGAAGAAGTGCAGCCTCGCGAAACGCCTAAACGCGTGCCTGAACGCACCGACACGCAACAACAGCGCCGCAAGGAGAATCCACCTTCGACCAAAGAAAGAACTTGGGAGCCCCAACCGGAACGTCGCGCTCCTGATCGTTCAAACTCAGAAAACACTCGCGAACGCAGCATGGAACGCCCACCCAACCGGGAGCCTCAAACACGTACTACGCCTGAACGTACTCGCACACCTGAGGTAGAACGCTCGCGTACGCCGCAGCGCGAAACGCAAAGGTCCGTAGAGCGCCCGCGGACCAACAATTCGCAGGAGCGAAGCAAGTCTGCGCCTAAAAAACAAGAAGAGAGCACTCGGAAACGGAGTGGCAGTAATAATCAGTAAGCTCCATCATTAAAGAAAAGCAGGTTTTGCAGAGCATTAAAATGATTTGGCTAAACCTGCTTTTTGGAGTGCTAAATGACCATTCAATCATATTTTCGACGAAAATTGGTAGATGAAAAACCCTTATTTGTCTAGTTTTTAGTATATTTCATAAAAAAAGTGAAAATTCGCTAGCAACGATATGCCACCGACAAGCGTTGTTTACGACGACCTGAGTTCATCGCCAATAACAAATCCATCGAAACCATGTTAACAACTACGCAAGATCGAATTATTCACCTGGTTAGCAACGTGTGCCGCGTGCCGTCGTCACACATTCATCCTGATACCAGTTTTCGGGAAGACCTGGATTTGGATGCCATCGATGTGTTGCTTTTGATTGCAACTTTAGAAAATAATTTTAAAGTGTATTTAACTAAAGAAGAGGTAGATGCGATCCAAACGGTGCAGGATGTGAGCTATTACATGCAGCGCAAAGCTGCTTAGAACATGGCGCGCTGGAATGTTGGGCTGGATAACATTTTCATTCTAACATTCCATTTTTTATTCTAAAACCTACTCCCCTTTATGTCGAAAAAAAGAACCCAGTCGCTCGAACAAGTTGCTTTTGACCTGCAAATGTCATTCTTTCCCAAAGATGAATGGGGCTCGTTTGAATTGTTGCGCGATTTTAAATTGTTTCAGATTGGCAGCCGAAAAGGCATTACCAATATGATGCGACGAAAAGACGAGCTATTGGAAATGGAAGTTAATATTTTTGACTTTCAATATACCGTCAGCACCGGCAAAAGCTCACATACTTACCGCCAAACGGTGTTTTTTATGCAGTCTCAAAAACTTGGCTTACCTTATTTTTGGATGAAACCGGAAAATTTTACGCATCGCATCGGCGAATGGTTAAATCTGTCGAAAGATATTGATTTTGAGGCGTTTCCAAATTTTTCCGAACAATATTGGCTAAAAGGCCCCGACGAAGATTACATCAGAGCCAGCATGAATGATAAAGTGCTGAAATTCTTTACGATAGAAAAAGATTGGTCGCTCGAAGGCTGCAATTATTACCTTATTTTTTATAAAAATTATACGCTGCTGCGCCCCGAAATTATTAAGGAATTTTATCATAAAGGTATGAAAATCTGTGAAATGTTTTACCACTCCTTGAATGAATTTAAATAATTTGTTTTAAAAATCTACTTTTTTGTTTTAAAATATTTTTTGAATTTTTATATTTGTACCCAAAAAATATTCAGTTTTTCAGTTTTCAAATTCAAAAAATGACACTCGGTCCTGACTTTTTGCTGCGCGATGTATTCAGCACTCAAGCTGTCGAAAATCTGGCAAAAGTCATTAAAATCAACTATTCAGTGTTTGATGAAGCTGGATTTGTAACCACTATTTGCCAAAAAATGCCGGATTTACAATTCGGAGAACGCTCCAATTTAATCACCGATTCATTATACGAATATTTACCGAAAGATTTTCCACTCGCTATCGAAATATTAATCGATTCTTTAATGCCGGAAATCAGCGGGCAAGCCGGCGAAACCGAATGGGAACGCTTTATCATCATGCCACAATGCGCTTATGTGAGCCGTTATGGAAAAGCACATTACGATTTGGCAATGAACGCTTTATATGAAATGACCAAGCGCTTTAGCGCGGAAGGCGACCTGCGCACTTTTGTTGAATTGGAACCTGAAAAATCCCTCGAAATATTACATCGCTGGGCGGAAGACCCCAACGTGCACGTGCGCCGCTTGGTATCAGAAGGTACCCGACCGCGCCTGCCGCTGGGAAAAAGATTAAAGTTATTTATTCAAAATCCAAAACCATTATTTTCATTATTAGAAAAATTAAAAAATGACCCGGAATTATACGTTCGGCGCTCTTTAGCGAATAATTTAAATGATATTGCCAAAGATAATCCTGATCTTGTTGTAGAAACTTTAGAACGCTGGCAAACTGAAAACACGCCCGAAATGGACTGGCTTATCCGCCACGCTACGCGCACGCTCATCAAGCAAGGGCATCCGGGAGCTCTGAAATTACTAGGTTCTTATCATGAAGCAGCAATTAATATTACATCCTTTACATTGCAGCAGTCTTCATTACAACTGGGCGAATCATTGGATTTTTCTTTAATATTAAATTCCACGGGCGAAGCACCACAGCAACTTATCATAGATTACGTCGTTTATTACATGAAAAAAAATGGCAACCACGCACCCAAAGTTTTTAAATGGACGAAGCGAATTTTACAACCCGATGAGACTCTGAAAATCAGCAGAAAACAACATTTTCGACCCATTAGCACCCGGCAATATTACAGTGGCACACATCATATTGCAATCCAGGTAAATGGAAAAGAGCTGGAACAACGCAGTTTTAAGCTGGAAATATTATGATTTTAAAAAAATTATTCATTTTTTTTAATCTCCTGCCATGTTTGATACAAGGTTTCCTGACTTGGTCTATTCGCAGGCACTTCCCGCAGGGGCTCGCACGCGCGTAAGGATTCATAACATTCCTGCGGCAGCATTTGATATAATTTCGTGCCCTGCGTTTTCCAATGGATCATTTCATCGCTCACTTCTTTGATAATTCTACCTGGATTACCCACCACCAGGCTTTTGGCTGGAATATTTTCACCGGCTTTTATAAAACAAAGTGCTCCTATGATACATTCGTCGCCAATTATTACATCATCCATAATGACCGAATTCATGCCGACCAGCACATTTTTACCAATGGTAGCGCCGTGAATAATCGCGCCATGCCCGATGTGTGCGCCTTCCAGGAGCCGCACCGTCACGCCGGGAAACATATGAATTGTACAATTTTCCTGCACATTACAGCCATCTTCAATGATAATGCCGCCCCAATCGCCACGAATGGCAGCGCCCGGACCAATGTACACATTTTTACCAATGATGACATTGCCCGTCACCGCCGCCTGCGGATGCACAAATGCCGATTCGTGGACAACGGGTTTGAAGCCTTTGAATTCGTAAAACATGCTGTTTTTATTTCTCGTTTGATGTTGAATCTTAAAATTAACAATCAAAATTGAGAAATGCGGAACCAAAAACAATTTTTATGAAAAGAAAAGGAGAGAACAAGCCCCGCCCTCGAATGTAGAACGGGGCAGCAGCGGTTTTTAAGCTTTGTTTTCTAAGTTGTTCAAGCGCGTTTGCAATTGCTGGATGCTTTCATTTTGTTCGATCACGTACAGGGTTAGTTCTTCCACTTTACGGAGTAAGCTCATGCTGAAAGAGTTGAGTTCCAAGCCTTTCGCATCGATTTCTGCTGCACTGGGTACATTTGGCAGGTGTTTGTTGGTCAAAATGTGGTTTTTCACTTCTGATAAGGTTGGCAGGGCATAATTTGGATCGAAAACAAAATCAGCCGGTTCAATTACCTTGCCGCTCACGCGAATGTTGCCGGTTTTGCCATCCAGTTGAATGACGTCCGAGCCTTTTTCGTTTTTGATAAAAAGATCGCCATCTTGCCCATTTCCGCCCAGAAAAAGATTTCCAGAACGACCATTGAGGTGGATAGTGGGTTGATCCTGAGCATTTTTTAATTTGATGTCACCATCCTGACCGCTACCGCCCAGGTGCAAAGCGCCATCCGCGCCATTGAGGTGTACGGTCATTTTACCATTTTGGTCTTTCAGCATGATGTCGCCATCATGTCCATTGGTTCCGGCTTCATAGTTGCCGTTTTTTCCGTTAATCGTGATAACTACATTGCCGTCTTCGTCTGTGAAGCGGAGTTGCTTGAAGGATTCAGCCATTATTTGAAAATTTTTGGGTAAAGAAATGAAATTTAAAAACCTGAATTTAGTAATACAATGTTAGTAGAATATATATTTAATTTTATTTTAAGGTTAATTTTAAGAATGAAAAATTGTTAAATTAGGGCATTTAGGCAGCAAAATTTCGCTTTTCGCGTATCTTTTTGGGGAGAATTTAGTTCTATAACTAGAACCGCATCTGTCATCAAAAAATAATTGTCAATCATCAATTTTTACTCCTTTGGCGCAACAAAATTGGGCATATACAAGTGAATCCGGCAAGCAGTATGTCGTGGGGCTTTACCATGGCGTGGAATCAGGTCACTTGATGGTTTATTGTAATTTGAGAATCATATTGATAGAATTCAGTATTCTTCAGGATTATACGTATTCTTTTTTTATTGAAAATGAAATGCTCGATCTTACTATCAGGCGTAAGAATAATGATTTTCAGTATGGGTTTCAAGTGAATAAAGAAGTGGACACGCCGCGCAACCGAGATCGTAAGGTGCAGGAAAAACAGGAGCGGCGCTGGCTATCGATGGCGTTGTTGGCATCAGGGATTATTGGCGTGTTGTTTTTGGTGGCTTGGTGGTACAATGAATTTCGGATGAAGGAAGAGGACGTTTCAAAAGTGCAATACAGCAGTTGGAAAGCGCCTGCAAAAGTCTTTGTAAATGAAGACAATACACTTCAATATTCTTTCGTAGCGGATGGTCGAGGCTATCAGGCACAAGCCACTCCGCCCGCGCAATTTTCTTTTCCGGTGGAATCGGGCGATGAATTTATGGTTCGGTACGATTTTGACAATCCAAAAGTGAATATGCTTGATTTTCAATCTCCTACGCCTTCTCAGATTGCCCGCTACCGCCAACGCGCTGCCGACCAGCATTTGAAATTGCATCCTGATCTGGGCAAAAAACAAGTAGAATGTTTACTGGATATTGCCTTTGAAATCAAGGGTTTACAGGGTTATGCCGATTTTTATTTTCAACAAACGGATCCGAAAGAAAATAGTATTCATAACAAAGATAGCTACGGCAGACTCACGCGCGACATCCCTTTTCAAAGAGCCGCCAAGCTTTGCCGGTGACAAATCATTCCTCCATTTTCCAAAATTCCAGTATTCCAATCTTCCAATTTTCCAACCTTTCAAAATTCCAACCTTCCTTTTTATCTTTGCAAAATGGATTTTTTAATTCCTCATATCGAAAGTTTAATATTTACAGCGGAGTCGCCCATTCGTTTGGCAGAGATTCAAAGCTGTTTGGAAGAATCCTTTGGCAGTAGTTTTCCCGACGCGGAACTGCTGGATGCCATCGCCCGTTTGAAAGAAAGATACAGCGATGAATCGGTTGCGTTTGAAATCGTGGAAATCAACGAAGGGTATCAAATGATGACTAAACCCGCGTACCACCGCACGGTTGGCATTTATTTGAAACAAACGACGAAGAAACGACTATCACAAGCGGCGCTGGAAACCCTGTCTATCATTGCTTACAAGCAGCCGATTTCTAAATCAAATGTCGAGCAAATTCGCGGCGTGAATTGTGATTATGCGCTGCAAAAACTATTGGAAAAGGAACTTGTTACTATTACAGGGCGCAGCGAGGGTCCGGGGCGACCATTATTATACGGTACAACTGAAAAATTTATGGATTATTTTGGGCTAAAAAGCTTGAAAGATTTGCCACAGCCGAAGGATTTTAAAGAACCGGAAGGCGGGGAGATTGGAGAGCAGGCGCCGATTGAGGAAGTTATTTAATTATTTTAAATTTTTTATTTGACGTTGGAGGTTGTTTATTAAAGATTTGATGATGTTTATGTAATGTCAAATAATAAATCTTAAATAAAAAATAAAATTACATGGAAGAAGTATTAATAAATCGGGTAGCCGAGAGCGGTTTAATTACAATTAATCTCGAAGATTTTTTTCCAAAAGGAGAAATCGCGCATTTTGATTTGAAGAATTACCTCTTTATGGAGTTGATTCTCAAGGAGAAAGATTTTCGGGATGCATTAAAAACGCATGATTGGACGCAATATCAAGATAAAATTTTGCTCGTTTACTGCTCTGCGGATGCCATCATTCCCGTGTGGGCGTATATGTTGGTGACGGCTTATGCTACGCCATTTGCCAAAGATATTTTCCAGGGAGATTCCGAGAATTATTTTAAAGCTGCATTTAATAAAGCCTTAGCCACATTAGATGCGACTCAATACGAGCAGCAGCGCATTGTAATAAAAGGTTGTAGCGACAAGCCCGTGCCGCCCTCCGCTTATGTAGAATTGACGCGCAAATTGCAACCCTACGCCCAAAGCATTATGTATGGTGAACCGTGTTCTACCGTGCCGATTTTTAAAAGACCTAGACAAATTTAGTTATTTGTTATCGGGGGTGAACAATCTCACGATTACAGATAACCGACAACAATTTTTCAAATCCCACCAATTCCCGTATCTTTGAGTATCTATCTCCAATTTTGATGCGCTCACGTGCATTGTTAAACTTTTTATTATGCAAAAGGCATTGCAATTGTATTCATTGATACTGGCGTCGTTTTTGACCATTGCGTTTTTCGCTTCTTATTACTCGGATACAAAAGCCCCGATGGAATCGGAAAAGGCTGTAGATAGTAACATTTTGCCACAGGTGATCAAACCGGTGAATCTCAACCGCCCGTTCGACTTCGCCGGTGAAGCCCTGCCAATGGATAATTTTGATGTGCGCGAGCGCCTGGATCGGGAATTGTTATTGAATACCTATCAGCATACGTCCACCATTTTACATTTGAAAAATATGTACAAATACTTCCCGATGATGGAAAAAGTGCTGGCGGAACATGGCGTACCCGATGATTTTAAATACCTGGCGGTGGCAGAAAGCAGTTTTCGCAATGCCATTTCAAGCGCGGGCGCGCGGGGCGTTTGGCAATTTATGAAATTAATCGCCGATCATTATGGCTTGGAAATCAATGAGGAAGTGGACGAGCGGTATCATGTTGAAAAAGCGACCGAGGCGGCTTGTAAATATTTATTGAGTTATAAAAAACGCTTTGGCAATTGGACCTTAGCAGCAGTGGCTTATAATTATGGCGGTACGCGCATGGCGAAAACCATTGAAGAGCAAGGCACGCGGAATTATTATGATCTGTATTTAAATCATGAAACTTCGCAATATTTATTTCGCATCGTAGCGATTAAAGAAGTGATGAAAAACCCGGAGGCTTTCGGATTTTATTTGAATGAAGAAGACGGCTACCAACCTTTGTCCAATTATAAAATCGTAGAAGTAAACGGCTCCATTCCTAATCTCGCGGCTTTTGCCAAAGAGCAGGGCACCACTTACCGCATGTTGAAAGTATTTAATCCCTGGTTGATTGCAGATAAATTGACCAATAAAGCTGGAAAAACGTATCAAATTAAAATACCAAAGTAAATGTGAAATGTGAGATTTGAAATGTGAAACACCGACTTCTTCAAATTTCTCATCTCACATTTCATATTTCAAATTTGCCTAATCCCACTTCCCTTTTCCCCTCGACACGCTGTACTTACCCGCTCCGCCAAAGAAAATTGCCAAACCACCGTTCGCCAGCATCGCATTCAACGCAATGCTCCAGCCACCAAATTCATTGTATTGAAAAGCGATATCCCGATGTGCCAGCACAATAGACATAAACATGGTAAAAGCAATCAATGCCCCGCCAATCCTTGACAACCAACCAATTAGCACCAGAATAGGGGCGACAAGCTCGCCTACCAAAACCCCGTAAGCGAGGAAACTTGGTAAGCCATTGTTTTTTAAAACCTCGAAAATAAAGTCCAAGCCATCTTTGGCATAGTCAATGCCGTAAGGGAGCATCACCCAACCGATCATGATACGGACGAGGAGCTTGGCAATGTCATCGGAGTGCAAGGTGTTCATTTTATTATATTTCAACTAGCTTCATTCTATACCCAAAGCTAGTTTAACTTTTGCAAAATCGCCATTCCCAAGACCCTTTTGTTCAAAGATTTTTAAGTCCGCAGCGACCGCATCTTCCCATTTTAACCTTCGGGCAACCTTCTCGCCTCGGTATTTTAAATAAATGAGTTCTGCTTCCCCATAATTATTGCTAAGCAAATGCAAATGCGCAAGATTGAGCCACAGCCCGGTCTCTTTAGGGTACTTGCCAATGGATTTGGTGAGCAACGCCCTGACTTCGTCGTACTGTTTAGTGAAGAGCAAATAACGCGTTAAGTTGTAATAGACCTCCTCGTCGGCTTTACCGAGTTCCAACAACTCATTATAGCGTTGTGCTAATTTTGCGTAATCATGGATGGCTTCTAAACCGCGGATTTCCTCTTCTAGTGCCTTCATGCGGTTTTTATTGCTGAGCACTTCGGTTTGCATCAGGGTCATACACTCTTCTTGAGTGGCTTGCTGCTGAGAGGCGCATTGCGCATCGGTAAAAGCCAGGAATTCACTGGGTTTGTAACGGCTGGTCAGTTTGCTTTGCACACAATCACAAACAGATTTGATGGCTTCCGGCTGATAGCGCAAGGCATCGGCGCAAATGTTGTAAAATTTTTCCCGGCTTTCATTGGTCCATTCATCTACAAATTCCTGTGTTGGAATGATGGCAATGGCTTCCACTGTAATATAAGTGCCTTCGCTGAGGCTGGGATTTTTAAAACAAAGGTATAAGGTCTTCTGACTTACGTCATTGCTTACAATGGTGCCGTCTTTGGCGTTCTCTCGCGTGCCTTCCCAGGTCTTTTCGGGCTTTTCGTAGCTGTACATGTTCCAGCTTTCAGCAAAAAATTGCTCGCGCCCTTTGGCATCGGTCACATACACGTCCACTACGCCTGCCCCAGAAGGCTTAATGATCTGGTAACCTGCATTGGCAGCTAAGCCAACCCAGGTAGCGCCAAGCAATTTTCCGCCAATGAATTGCGTAGCCTGGCTCAGCAATTTCAAATTATCCGTACCGCTGCGCTCCACTTGCGACGTGGTAAACACATACGACCATTGAATAGCGTCTTTGGGAATTTCAATCTTTACGGCGTTGCGCGACTTGCCGCCGATGCGCGTATAGCTGTTGAGGTAGAACGTCTGTTCAAGTAAGATGGACACTGGCTTAGAAACAGTTTGATAAGACTGCGCAAAGCTACTCATTCCTACAAATAAACAGCACAATGTGGGAAGTATCCTTTTCATTATGATAAATTTATACCACAAAAGTCGGCAAAATTTAATAAACTATATCCTGAATTCTACTTTCTTTCCTTCTAACAATCCCCCTTTAGCTTCGTTCCATAAAAACAAACCCAAAAAACAATGAAAAACTGGTTTAAAAATACAATTAGCCTGATCCAAGAGACCTTTACCGATTTTTTTGAAAGCAATCCGGGCGTTTTTGCAGCGTCTATTTCCTATTATACCATGCTATCGCTACCAAGTATGCTGGTGCTCATCATCAGTTCTGCCGGTACTTTGCTGGGGCAGGAGGCTGCTTTGGGCGAATTGTACGAACAAATTAAAGGTTTGGTCGGTGCCAAAAGTGCCGATGCCATCCAGGACATTGTTCAAAATGTCAATCAAACCGGCGGCAGCACACTGGCTACCCTATTGAGTATCATCACTTTAATCATCAGTGCAACGACGGTGTTGATGACTTTACAAAATGCGCTCAATCATATTTGGGGTGTAAAAGTACAAGCCAAATCCAAATGGTGGCTCAAGACGATCCTCGACCGGGTGTTTTCGATGGCAATGGTGGTCAGCCTGGGCTTTCTCCTAGCTGTGTCACTGCTGATGGATACAGTTATTTCCGCCATTCAAGGTCGCCTGGAGGATTTGCTTGGCAATAGCTCCGTTTACCTCATCTGGATTGCCAATAACATCGTCTCTTTGGGCATTGCCACGGTCGTTTTTGCCATGATTTTTAAAATTTTGCCCGATGTCAAGCTTCGTTGGAGAGACGTATGGGTCGGCGCGTTTTTTACGACGGTCTTGTTTGTAATCGGCAAATTTTTAATTGGTTTGTACCTGGGTAACAGTTCTTTAACCGATACGTATGGCGCTGCGGGTTCTATCGTAGTTGTCCTCATCTGGGTCTATTATTCTGCAATGATTGTTCTGTTTGGCGCAGAGTGTACGCAAGTGTATGCACGTAGAATGGGCAATGGCATCAAACCGTCGCGGTATGCGGTGCGGGTGGAAACGCAAATTGTAGATGCAGATGAAAAAAAGTTTGAGAAAACTAAAGTAGGCGCTACCAGTGATTCTTTGGGTAAATCCAATAGCGACTTGGACAAAAACAAGTCCGTTTAGCGCAATGACGGTTAATTTCTGAGCAAAGTAGAACGACTTTTTGGTAAAGTAGAACCATTTTCTAGCAAAGTATTATGATTTCTTGGCAAATTTTTATCATTTTTGAGCAAAGTAAAATAATATTGTGGCAAAGTTATATCAAACTTTGTCAAATACAAAACCAATTTTGACAATAAAACCCCATTGGAACGAGCAAAGAAAAGACTAGAGAACGTCCGTTATTTAGTTGTAAATACCCCAAAATGAATAGGAATAAGCCAAATATCATTTTACTTTGACCAGATATCATTCTACTTTGGCAAAATATCAAAATACTTTGGTCAAACATCATTCTACTTTGACAAAACCTGGCATGTTTTTATTCAAAAAGATAGAAAAAGAAGACGTTAAGGGTAACTTTTTTAAAGTTTTAAGTCGCTTTTATACAGTTTAAGCCAATAATTCAGGACGTTTTAAAAATTAAAATCTATTTTTCATAAATGTAGGCTGCCCTTTTATTAATAAAAAAGAAGAAAAGGCAAATTTTTACAAAAAAACCGTTCTATTTACAAAAAGAGAAGAAAAAAAAGAATATTGCTGTTTTCTGTAAAGAGGCACAATCAATCGTTGTTGCAAGCGTGTCCACGTAATACAATGAAATACTTGATTTGTTATTTTGTAAACTGTTTTAATGAAATACCTGGCGTGGCGGCTGCCGTCCGTTACTGTTTGACCGGAGGGAGTTTAACGGACTAGACTTTTTGGTTACTTTTGGGGCAATGCCAAAAGTAACAGAGAAAAAAATTAAAGACCAAAGCGGTAGCAATAAAGCTATAAACGTTGAAGAATTGCACTAAATACTAGTAATTAGGGTTCAGCTTCTAAAGTAGTAATGATACCCGCTGAATGAGAATTGCTACCGATGTGTAAGCACTAAAGAGCTAGATAACTCGTTTACTGCTGAATAAGCCTTTTCTACAAATGCAAACGTCTTTTTTATAATAAAAAACAAAAAAGCGGCAAGACGCCGTTCTGCACAACCTTTTTTCTCCTTTCCATATTTTTAATAACAGACAGCTACGGTTAAACCCAAGTTAAAATAGCTGTTTTATCAAATATCCAACATCCAATATCTAAAGTCTATACTATCTTTGAACAGAAACCAGGAGCAGATGGAAAAGCAATTTATCGAGCGCTTGTACAATGCGCACCGCCACACACCGCAGATTCCTTCGCCACAGCAAGTTTGCAATTGGCTCAGCGGGCTGTTGAAGCTTTTATTTCCCGAATTGGCAGACCGCGATTATAAAAATATTCGGGAGTTTGAAAAAGATTTCCAAAGCAACCAACTGGAGTTGTTCAACATTCTTCAAACCATCAAAAAAGACCTCCCTTCTCCTGCCGATGTGATTGAACTGGCTTTTTACGAGCGCCTTCCCGACGTTTATGACCTGCTGATGAAAGACGCCGACGCCATTTTGAAAGGCGACCCCGCCGCAGTGAGCCGCACGGAGGTCATTCGCACCTATCCGGGCTTCTTTGCTATTGCCGTGTATCGCTTGGCGCATGAATTTTACAAACTGCACGTGCCCCTCATTCCGCGCATCTTAACCGAGCACGTACATGGCGAAACCGGTATTGACATTCACCCGGGTGCAAGCATCGGGGAAAGTTTTTGCATTGACCATGGGACAGGTGTAGTTATCGGGGAGACAGTTGAGATTGGCAATTTTGTCAAAATTTATCAAGGCGTGACCCTCGGCGCACTCAGTGTACGCAAGGAACTGGCAAAAACCAAGCGCCACCCGACCATTGAAGACCGCGTCGTTATTTATGCCGGCGCAACCATCCTCGGTGGCGACACCATCATCGGGCACGACAGCGTCATTGGCGGTAATGTGTGGATTGTAAAAAGTGTAGAACCTAATTCCCGCATTTACTACCGGCAGGAAGAAGCGAATGGGGTGATAGGGGGATAAGTAAATAGGGTGATAGGGTTAAAGAAACGCACAAAAATTGGAACACCTGAATACAACAACATGAACATTTTAGACCTCGTTGGCAATACGCCTTTGGTGGATATCACAAAAGTCATTTCAAAACCCGGTGTGACGGTTTACGGCAAGCTGGAAGGACAAAATCCAGGTGGTTCGGTCAAAGACCGCGCTGCGTACGGCATGATAAAAGGCGCACTGGATCGTGGCGACATAGCACCCGGCGGCTTGCGGCTCATCGAAGCCACCAGTGGGAATACGGGCATTGCCTTGGCGATGATTGCGCGATTATTTGGCTTGGAAATTACCCTACTGATGCCCGATAATTCTACCGCCGAAAGGGTACAGACCATGCGGGCGTTTGGTGCGGAAGTGATTTTAACCCCTGCGGAAAAAGGCGGCATTGAATACTCGCGGGAGTTAGCCGATGAGATGGTTGGGAATGGCGGTTATTATATGCTCAATCAATTTGCAAATGCCGACAACTGGGGCATGCACTATAAAACAACCGGTCCGGAAATCTGGCGCGACACGCAAGGCAAGGTCACGCACTTTGTCTCTTCGATGGGTACAACAGGTACTATTATGGGCACTTCGAGGTATTTAAAAGAGCAAAATCCGGACATACAAATCGTTGGGGTGCAACCGACCGACGGCTCGAGCATACCCGGCATCCGCCGCTGGTCGCCGGAATTCTTACCAAAAATATTTGAGCCGCAGCGGGTGGATCAAGTCATTGACGTATCGGAAGAAGAGGCAACCGCGATGATGAAAAGATTAGCGAAAGAGGATGGAATCTTTGGCGGGATGAGTAGTGGGGGCGCCGTAGCAGCAGCCTGCAAACTCCTGGAGACGATTGACGAAGGCGTGATTGTGTGCATCATTTGCGACCGGGGCGATCGGTACTTGTCGTCGGGGATTTTTGAGTGAAGTGGGTTATTCGTTATTTGTTATCTGTTATTCGTTATTAAGAAGCACCCCAAAATAACCATTAACAAATAAAAATCTTACTTAAAAAATTCTCGCACGGTTAAATCATTGATATACAGCTCTTCTACGACGGCTTCGCCTTTATGGATGCGTACCTGCACGTGAGCCCGGCTTTCGGATTCTTCGGGAAGGCGCGGGCGCGAAAGGGCGCGTTCGACTTGTGGTGCCGTTTTTTCATTTAAATAATAATACCGCATATTTTCAGGAATATTCGGCTGGATTTTACCATCTGTATAATAAGCTACTTTTGCTTTTAAATAAGGTTGGTTTTGAGGGGGTGTTTTATATGCTTGTGTAAAAGTAGTAAAGCCTGTGGTATCTTCTTTAAAACTCAGATAAACATCTTGATACGTATAAAAAGAATCTGTAGCAGGAATCAGCTCGCTATTGTAATTCAGTGCAACATAACTGCCCCGGAATACATCATACGGATCAATAGGTTGTAATAAAAATCGGTAAGGCACTCCTTTTTGTAATATCATACGGCTTTGCCGAATCATATTATAGGGAAACAGGAAGTACAATAGCATGACTGCCCCAAAAATTACAATTTGCCAGGTTTTCATACCGCTTTTTTTGATTTCAGCAATCAGAACATATTAAAAGAATATTCATTACGCCATCTTTTTTTATTATAAAATAGAAAAGATTGCCTACCGTCCATTTCTCAATTCTTCCCATTGCGCGCCAGCTTGATAAATGAATGCTGCGTTGTTTGGTTTTTCTTTCAAACGCAATTCAAATGATTGTCCCTTTGGCTGAAACGAATATTCTTTTTTCTCATAAGCCGAAGCCCCGATGCCATTGTGCCACCACCAATTGCCCCATTGATTGAAGGTGACGATGATCGTTCCCGTAGAATCGCGTTGTGCATTTGCCCCGTCCATTGCAGTGGTCATATTATATTGAGCCACTTCGTATAGCTTGCCCTCGTAAGGTTTGCGTCGAATGTAATGTAGCGCATCCTGAAAAGCGCGATCTTTACCAGACATATCACGAAATAGCAATACACCATTATAATTATCTGGCAAATTAAGTAAGTAAACCTCGTCTTTTTTATACCAATTAAATTTATTAATCAAGCTGTAATAAATATCCGTCGAAGCTGCCCAAAACGCAACGTTTTGTTGCAAGTAGAAAGTGCTTATCAACAGCCAGCATGCTACGCCAATCAGCTTGCCCCAACGTGGAAGTACCGCTATTAAAGACGCCAGCATGACACTAAAAAACATGGATGGGATATAACCGTAGCGATCATTTTCAACATGCAATAAATAATAAAAATAAAGTGTAATAATCGGGGTAAGCATAATAAAAAACGAGAGCAACATCCAGCCCACCAAGCGCAATTTTGGCGCTAATCGCTTGAAATAGAACAAATAAGCTGCCAATAGCGCCACTCCTACCAGCAACGCGAATCCTACAACAGAGAACTTGCCAAATGCTTCAAAAATAGCAGTTTTGGTAGAATGTTCAAAGTCGCGCGCGAACATAACATATTTTGTAAAAAAGCGAAAATAATTGCCTAAAACATCTAAAAGCTTGAAATTCAGATGGGTTTCGGCACCATAATGCCCGATCCAGACGCCAAATAACAGTCGGGTTAGTACAAAATAAACGCCAATCAGCGCGAGTTGAGGAAGAATTAATTGACTGACGCGCTTTGTTAAAAATTCATTTTCTTTTTTACTAAATGTCCATAATAAAATTAAACTCAAATTTAAAATTGGAATCATTAAAGAAAGTTCCAATGTAAAAAGCGCCAAAAAATATAAAAAATGCGCCAGGTAAAGGGTCTGCCGCTCCTGGTTTTCCAGCCAGTGCAAAGTGCAACGCAAACTTGACAACAACAAGATACCCAGCAACAAATAATTTAAACAAACTTTCCAGATGAGCACTTCCGTTTGGTAAGGCGACAACAGAAAAAATACTCCCCCAAACAAGGCGATGAAAAAAACATGGCTTGATTGCAAGCGATCTGCTAAACGTTTTGCAAAAAGATATAATAAAAACGCATTGATGGTGTGCAAGGTCGTAAAAACCAGATGCCAGCCTAAACCATTGATACCAAAAGATTTATAAAAAATATAAAAGAAAAAATTGGAAAGCTGATGTAATGAAGGTACGCCAAAATTATTCAATACCTGTAAAATGCCACTTTGATCGAAGCGCTCCTGCCAGCCCAAAAAATCTGTAACAAAACCGGCATCCCACACTTTGAAATAAAATAAATGCACCAAAGCGAAATACAACAAAAACACAAAGGGGTCTCGATTGATCTGCAGCGTCAGGTTGAGATAAGAAGTGCCGCTTTTGTCAAGTTCCTCATAAGCAGGCGTTTGAATGTTCATCTTGTTTCGCAAAATCTATGGCTTTGGGCGGAGTGGACAAACGGTGTTTCCACTCCTCGATTTGAAGATCATTTCATCCGATCAAATGCTCTAGTTTGTGGCGATTTTTTACGGTAATCACGCCATCGGTGATGTCAATATAACCGTCTTCTTTAAACTCTGTCAGCATCCGAATTACACTTTCTTTGGCAGTACCAACGATGCGAGCCAAATCGTCGCGCAAAATGCTGATTTCACCCTGTCCTTCTTTGTCGTGCAACAACAAGATGGCATCGGCAACGCGTTTGCGAACAGAATTGTACGCCAACTGAAGCAATTGCTCTTCTTTTTCAGAAACGTTATTTGCAAGCATTTTGATTAATTGCGAAGCCACATCTCGATTGGCATGTAATAAAGTTTGAAAATCTTCTTTAGGAATCAGGCTCACTTCGGTATCCTCCAGCGCTGCCGCAGACTCGGTGTATTTAGAATCTTTAATCAAATCCACATAGCCAATAAAATCGCCGTGTGCGCTCACCGAGATGATGTATTCTTTACCGTCTTCATTGGTTTTGAACACTTTAACTTTTCCACTTTTGATAAAATACAAATAACGTGGGTAGTCGCCTTCCTCAAAAATCATCTCCCGACGCTTGTGCAGCTTCACTTTGCGCTCATTCGACAGTTTTTTCAATTCTTCATATCCCTTGGCTTCGTTGATAAAAGCGCTCAAGCCTTGCTCCGTTTTGTCAAAACGCTTGCGCAATTTCTCCGATTTGCTCAGGCGCATTTCAATCACCGCCAGCAGTTCGTCTTTATAAAAAGGTTTGGTGATGTAATCATCCGCACCAAGATTCATACCGCGTCGAAAATCACTTTTTTCAGCTTTTGCAGTCAAAAAAATAAAGGGAATGTTAGCAGTTTCACTGCGTTTGCTCAAAATATTCAACACCCCAAAACCATCCAAACGAGGCATCATCACATCACAAAGAATGAGATCGGGCTGGTGCGTCACTGCCAGGTCAACCCCTACGGTGCCGTCTTCCGCCGTTAGCACATCATACCCTGATAATTCTAAAATTTCAGCCAGATTTTCCCGCACCTCCGTATTGTCTTCTACAACCAAGATTTTTTTCATATTCATAATTAAATTTAAATACAAAGTGATACTGGTTCCAAAATTAATCAACAAGTGATTGTGTTGTACAACCCCGTTCCACAAAATAATTTTTTCTGATAAATCTTTTTCCTCAACGCTTAAAGTCTAGTGACGATAAGTTGTTGTAAATCAATTTTTTAAAACGTTTTAAATCATAGGATCAGGATTCGGCTGAATTCTTTTGTATAGGAATGTTGACGTAGAAAGTAGTGCCTTCTCCGAGCTTGCTTTCAAAAGAAATAGTGCCTTGCAGCAAATCTACATAACGTTGAACAATATTCAAACCCAAACCTGTGCCTTGAATGTTTTCGACGTTGTGTGCCCGAAAGAACGGAGAAAAGAGGTGCTGTTGCTCTTCTTCAGGAATTCCGATGCCTTCATCCATAATAATGATTGTCAATTGGTTATTCATTACTTCCATGGTGAAACGGATGGGTTTGCCAGGGTCGGAATATTTAATGGCGTTGGAGAGTAGATTAAACAAAATATTTTTTAACAATTTAGCATCCAGTAGAACATCTTCATATTCCAGCATTTCTTTGCGAATAATGGATTGCCCCGCTTTCAACAAAACATTGATTTCATCAAAAGTTTCATTACAAAACTCCCGCAAATTGAACGCAACCGAATTGACCTCAATTTTGCCTTCTTCCAGGCGGCTTAATGAAAGGAAATCGTTGAGAATATTGGTCAAATTGACCACTGCCGCTTTGATTCGACTGGTATGTCGCTCGCGTTTTTCTTGTTGTTCTTCTTTTTTGTACGCCTCAATCAGATCGGCAGAAGAAAGAATGGTGCTCAGCGGCGTGCGAAATTCGTGCGAAGCCATAGAAACAAAGCGCGATTTGAGTTCACTCAATTCTTTTTCTCGCTCCAAGGCTTTGCGAATTTCCTGTTCATTTTCTCGCAGTGTGTTTTCAACTGCCTGACGTTCTTGCACTTCGCGTTTGAGTTGTTTGTTGGTATCCAGCAATTGATTGACAGCGCTCGCCAGTTCTTCTGTACGCAGTTCGACCCGCTCTTCCAGTTCAGCATTTAAATGGATGATGCGTTCTTCCGCTGCGCGATGCTCCGTAATATCTACACCAGAGCTTACTGTGGCTATGATTTGTCCGGTTTCGTCACGCACCAGCGCATTGTGCCAGGCGATGAGGCGCGTTTCTCCTTGCGCGTTGACAATTGGATTTTCATAATAATGAACAGGCTCCGCTTCCCCATTGACAAGTAGCTGAAAGGTGGCTTCCATGTTTGCTTGTTCATCAAGAGGTATCGCCAGTTTAAACCAGTTTTGCCCGATGGCTTCTTCTTCGGTGCAGCCTAACATTTCGCAACCCTTTCGATTCAACACTTCCACGGTGGCATCGCGCCCTATGACCACAAAAATCGTATTTGCCACGTCCAAATACCGCTGCGTGCGCTCTTTTTCTTCCAATAAAGCTTTTTCAACTTGCTTCTGCTCGGTGAGGTCGTGTACAATGCCTGTAAAAATGCGCCGATCGTGCAGTTGCACTTCGCTAATGCTGAGGCGCAAGGGAAAAATAGTTCCATCTTTCCGCCTGCCGCGCACTTCGCGACCAATGCCGATAATTTTTTTAACGCCGGTTTGTAAATAATTTAGAATATATTGGTCGTGGCGGCTCGAGTCGGGTTCGGGCATCAGCATATTGATGTTGCGCCCCGTCATTTCTTCCAAGGAGAAACCAAAAAGCTTGGCAGCCGCAGGATTGATTAATTCCATGATGCCTCGCTCATCAATCGTGATGATGCCATCGGTAGCAGCTTCAATAACGGCATTGAGCCTTTGCTGGATGTCAGAATATGGTTGGTGCAATGGATGTTTCAGTTTTAGACAGAGAATAGTTTCACTTTTCAAAGAAAAGGAGTTTGAAATTAGGAAAAAATGAGAAATTTCAAGGCGAGGAGGTGACAAAAATCATTCAATCGCTTTTTTAATTGCCTTAACTTGCGTATCAGGTGAAGTAGTAATTTTTATTTTTGCCTGGTTTTCATATTGTTATAATTAAAAATATTTTTGATTTAAAAGGCAAGTGCCATTATTTTTTTTATAATCAAAATAGTAGCATTCGCTTTTTAAGATTGGTTTGCCTCATTATGCCACATACAAAACAGCCCGATCATCCGCCCCGTTTAAAATTATTAGGTGTGAGCACTGCGGATACCCGCACTTTGAAAGCAAATATCAAAGAAGCGTTGAAGCAGCTTTCGCTGAACATTATCGTGGATGATATAGAACGTTTGGAACAATTACTGGAGTACGACATCAGCGGCATTCCCGCCCTGGCGTACAAGGAGCAGGTTTTGTTTCAAAAAATAGTTCCAAGTGTGGACGAACTGAAAGAGCTTTTTAAAATTCATCTCATGCAAGCGCCCCACCAAAATGGCAATTTGAATGGAAATAAAACAGAAAATGTGTAACTTACTGCTTTAAAAGTGCTTCCAATGAAACAAATTCTCTTTCCCACCGATTTTTCTAAAACGGCTCAAAACGCCCTATCCTTTGCCATTGATCTTGCCAATCGTTTTGGTAGCCAGCTTACGTTATTGCATGCTTATCAGATTCATAAAACTGCCACTACGCTCATAAATATGGAGCCTTATATTATAGAAGATGCGGAGCAGGATATGAATCGTTGGCTGCAGCAAATTCAACCTGAGTTGGAAAATGGCGCTACGCTGGCGTCAAAAATTTTTAACAGCACCATTACCGATGCGATTAAAAGTGTCACAAAAGAACAAGGATTCGACCTCATCATAATGGGCACAGAGGGCGCCAATAGCATGGTCGAAGCGCTCATTGGCACTCATACCAATAGTGTAATCAAAAACACCACCTTGCCAGTGCTGGTTATTCCCTCCGGTGTTGCTTTTCGACCCTTCCAGACCATCGTGCTCGCCGTCGATGAAATAGAATCTTTTCAAATCGAAACACTCAAGCCATTTGTCAACATCGCTCATAACTACGCCTCCATGGTGCGGGTGTACCACAAAGATGAAGCCAATGATGGCTTAAACACGGCTATTGATGCTTATCTGGAAGGCATTGATCGCTCCTATCATTATGAGTTGGACACTGATAACTTGATGGAAAGCCTGCACGATTTTGTGGCAGAATATGATGCAAATCTTTTATGCATGATCCGCCGACAGCGCACTTTCCTCGAAAATGTTTTTCACGACAGCGCCACCTCGCAAGAGGCTTTCACCGCCAAAGTGCCTTTATTACTCCTTCATGATATGTAATATTTGTTATTTGATATTTATTATTTGACGTTTGTTATTTTATCAACATTAAACATAAAATATTAAATAATGAATAAACTACTGATTAACAGGTCTTAATCCTGCAAAATAAAACTGTACACCGAGTGAAATACTGATTTGATTCGTATTACTTGTCGTATTTTGTTTTACACCTAAAATTTCCGTATCAAATTTACTCCGCGCATAATTATATTTTACCAATGCTTCCAGACCAATCGCATTCGTGGCAATAATTGTCACACCCGGACCCACGCCAAACGAGAATAAATTGGTATTAATTTTTTGCGTACCAGTCTCTAAATCCTTGGTATCCCGCGAGTTACCAAAGCCAAAACCCGCTTCACCAAAGAAATACAAATTGTTTTTCATTGACATATAATATCGTGCAAATGGTCCGAATAAAACATTACTGTTCTCTGCCCGCAGATTATTTTGATCTTTTACACTACTAAATGTATAATCCATGCGAATGCCCAACGGTAAGTTGTCCACCAAAAAATAACCAATCGAAGGCGCAAGGCTCAACTGCGTAGAAAACGGATTTTCTTTCTGCGTTTCACCGCTGCCTTTATCTTGTATAATCTTCGAATTTGCCGACGAAAAACCAATCGTACTACCGAGTATAAAGTTGCCCTGTTGGGTGACTTGCGCGATGCCGCTACCCGCCAGCAACAGTCCAATAACCAACAAAATCAATTTACTTTTCATTGCAACGGGATTAAAGTGATGATTTTTTATCACCCATAAGTTGCAATGTTTTCAAGCCTTTAGCAATGATGAATGTCACTCTTGGTTAGAATCAGGATTTGCAAAATAATCAACGTCAAATAATAAATATTAATAACTCCATTTTATTCTTAAAAACAGCGTCTGAATCGGACTCGTAAATTTTTCGGCTTTATTAAACACCAACTGCCCAACCAAGTCCAAATCCCAATTCTGAGCGAGTGAATAAGTCACGGTAGGATTTATAAAAAGGGCATGTGATTGTACCGGTGAGTAAATAAGTGCTGCGCCGCCATTTAGTAAAGGGGTAAAAGGATAGGAAATTTGTGTAAAAACAGCGTGCCGGTAAGGATATAAATTTTTAGCCGATAAATTAAAATTAAATAAGCCAGTGATGTCACCTTTCATAGTTCCGTTGGAATTATATAAATAACCGACATTGGCGTATAATGAATTACTAAATGAATAATCTAGCCCCAAAGTCGCCGCAAAACTGCTTTCGCCCTCTTCAATGGGGAAAAAATACGTCGCTTCGCCTTTAAACCCTGCATCTTTCAGGTTGCCCGCCCAGCCGCCGCCGATCACCCAATCATTTGCTGCAATACCCGCAAGTATTTGAAAATCATAGCCTTTTGTATTAAATTTATACATTGCCGCCATCGTCGCCTCTTCCCAATGATCAAAGGCTTTCGCTGCAATTTCAATGCTTGACGCAAACCCTAAATACCGCTTGACGCGAATGGCATCACTTCCCGGGCGCTCTTCATAATCAAAATCAGTAAATGCAAAGGCATTAAAAATATCATTTGGATTCCAAACAGTGCTGATTCCCCAGTTAATCCGCTGCCGTCCGACCCGGATTTCCCACTGCTGACCCAAATATTCCAGGTACAAACGATCCAGCATGGTGTGAATAACAAAAGAATTTTCATTTAGTAACACCAGCGATAAATCAAAATAATCATTATTTACATTATCAATTGCATCAGCATAATTGGGATTCGCTTTCACCAAATCACCAAAAAAAATGCGCGAACGCACATCTGCCCGCAAATTCCAATTTTCACTAATGTTATATTCAAAATTTAAACGATTGTGAATTAAATTATCCTGTAAAAATGTATCAACCAATTTAAACTGCTGTAAATCAGGGTACGATTCATTAAAAAATAATAAAGTTTGTAAACTTTTTAAATAACCACTTACTTGTAATTTGTTAGGGGAGTCATTAGTAAATAAATCCGGCGATGATGTAATAAGCGTATCCGCCTCAGGAATCGTATCTTGTGCTTGGATATTATAAAAAATATTAAAGGATATGATGATTGTAAGTAATCGTCTCATAATCAAAGAATGAATTGTACACTGATTATTAAAATATTTATGATAGAAATCGATCAAAAAATCATAACAGACCATAATAATATAAAATCAGCGTCCCATTATTGGATTTTTACTTCATCCTTTGCAATTTTCCCATCCACCAGCGTAATAACTCTACGTGCACGGTCAATCACCCGCTGGTCGTGCGTTGAAAAAATGAAAGTAATCCTTTCCTCTTTATTTAGTCGCGCCATGATATCTAATAAATTAGCGGTGCTGGCTGAATCCAGATTTGCCGTGGGTTCATCCGCGAGAATAAAGTCCGGTTTAGGTGCCAAAGCCCGCGCCACTGCTACGCGCTGCTGTTGTCCGCCGGATAATTCATTCGGGCGTTTATTCATTTTATCATCCAAACCCACCGCATGTAATAATTCCTCCGCCCGCTGGTCGCGCTCTTTTTTACTGCGATTTTGTAATAACATTACAAATTCGACATTTTCTTTAGCGGTTAATACCGGAATTAAATTATACGCCTGAAATACAAATCCAATATGTTCCTTTCTAAAATCAATTAGCTGATTATCAGATAATTCCAGGATTTTATGTCCACCTACTTCAACATACCCTTCCGTCGGACGATCCAAGCCGCCGATGATATTTAATAATGTCGATTTACCAGAGCCGGAAGGACCCACAATGGCAGTAAACTCCCCTTCTTCAATCTCCAAATCCACGCCCCGCAGCGCCGGCACGGGAATTTTTTCGGGATCATAAATTTTTGAAACCCCTTTGGTGATAATGACTTTCATGTTAATTTTATTTTGGAGTAATGGAGTGCTGGAACAATGGAGTGTCAAAACTCCAAAAATCCATTACTCCAATCAAATTTTCCTTATCGCCTCCACCGGTTGTAAACGAATTGCTTTCCATGCCGGATATAAAGATGCCAATACGGCTGTAAACGCAACCGACAGAGGTACTTGCCAATATATATCAGGATTTACCGCAAAGTAAATGATATTTGACATGCCGTACATTTGTAATGTTTCGGAATAAGCGGATAAATTAATGCCGTATTTACCAAAATATGTAATAGTTGTCCAGCCTAATAATAACCCGAATGGCGCAGCGACCACCCCAATCATAATCGTTTCCAGCATAATCATTAAAAAGACACGTAATTTGTTCATTCCGATTGCCATCAACATTCCTAATTCTCTAATGCGTTCTAGCACCGCCATTAACATTGTATTAATAATGCCAAAAATGAGTGCCAGCATAATAACGACTAAATAAATCAGCGAAACGGACTGCATTTGTGATTCATATAATTGTAAGTCGGGTGAAATTTCACGATATGTTTCTACTTTTAAATTTGATAAAGCCGATTGTAATTCATTTTTGGTACTGTCCACCAAGCGGGCATCGTTTAAAATAATCGCAATTTCGTGCGCAACCGGTTGCACCTGAATCGTGTCAATTTCATTAGAAACACCTGATAGTAAGCGATTTAAATCATCACGTAAAGCAAAAACTGTTGCCTCGTCGAATGGATCATTGCCGGTATCAAAAATACCCGCCACGCGAAAAGCCGCCGCAACGATCTCCCCATTCAAATCCTGAAAAGTCAGTACCACTTTGGAGCGCAATTTTACATCCAGCCGCTCCGCCAGCCGATTGCTTATTAATATCGGATTGCGTTTTTCATGATCTAAATATTCACCTTCCACAATTTTTTCAGCGATGGTGCTCACCCGCGCCTCAGCTTCCGGGTCGATGCCTTTCACTCGAATGCCGCGTGCTTCCTTGCTCGACGCAATCATGCCGTTTACGAGCGTGCGTGTGGTAGCAGCTTTTATATTGTTATATTTTTTTATATTATTTACAATAATAACAGCATCTGAAACCGTCATTTTTACATCATTCTCTTTGGCATAATCGGGGTGATGTATTTGAATATGTGATACGGCATTGGCAATATTATCATTCAGATAGCCCTTCACCATTCCTGTGGCAAAGCCGCTCATAAACATCGCCGCCCAGATGCCCAGCGCAATCGCGGTGATGACCACCAGGCTGCGCGTGCGGTTGCGCCAGATGTTTCGCCAAGACATTGTAGGTATCATGTTATTTTATTTATTGGACACTTATTATGATATTATGATATTGGGATATTTTATTACTATACTCTAATTACGTTGATACAAATATCTTAATATCATAATATCACAACGATCAGTGTACCATCATTAATCGCGCATTGCCTCCACCGGCTTCAAGCGGCTGATTTTATATAAGGGATATAATGCCAGTACAGCAGTTAAAATTAAAACCACAACTGCCTGTATAATAAATATTTGTGGATTAAATGTTGCTGGAAAAATCGGTTCAAACCCATAGCGTTCCATCGCCGCTGCATAACTTCCCGAAAAATGAATCGGATTTACATGAAAATATAATACTACAGGAATACTACATATGATACCCGCCATCGCTCCTAATAATCCAAGCATAATAATTTCCAGCCACACCGAAGTGGACAAGCGTAGCCGCCTCATACCGATTGCCACCAGCACGCCAAACTCATACGAGCGCTCTTTGGTCATCATTAAAATGGTACCAAAAATGCCAAATGCAATAATGAGATATAATATGAAGTAAACAATGTAATTGCCGGCGCTATCGAGGGCTTTGGCTTGCACTAAATCCGGTAATAATTCCTGCCAATCCATTACTTCGTATTCATCGGTATTTAGTTTTGATTTTACATGTTTAACAGCTTTTGTTACATCGCCCGGATTTTCAATATGTAATGCCAGTGAAGTAATCAACCCTTCGGCACCGAAAAACCATTGTGCTTCTTTTAAAGGTAAATAAACCATTTGCTTATTTAGATCCGGCGAACCAAAATGAATAATACCTTTCACTGGATACTTACCAGCCGCATTTACCCCATGATAGCCCTGACTGACCAACACCAGCGTATCACCGACGTTTAAATTCAAATTTTCAGCTACACCTTCCGCAATTAATGCTGCTTGATCTTTGATATTCAGGTAGTTACCTTGAGTGAGACGGGTTTCCAATTGCGTCATGCGATTTTCCACTTCCGGTTCGATGCCGACAACCAGCACGCCGGTCGTGGTATTGCTGGTGGACGCCAGCGCAAAAGATTCGATCCTTGGTATTACATTTTTTACTTCCTTTACATCATTTGGAATATTTTGTAATGTTTCAGTAAATGGAATGGCTTTGTCGAGCGCCTGGTCTTCCCAGTAGCCCTGCTGATGCACCTGCGCGTAGCCCATGTAAAAATTGACGACATTACCAATCATGTTGTTCCACGCGCCTTTTTGCAGCGATTCCATGAGCGAAGCCAGCAGCACCGCGAATAAAATCGAGGCGGCGGTGATGTACGTGCGGCGCCGGTTCCGCCAGATATTGCGCCAAGCGAGCTTGAAAATCATTGATTATTGTCAATTGATCATTGATTAATAAAATTGGACAAAAGATTACATTCATTTATCAATAATCAATTGTCCATTATCAATTCTATTTTACTTTCTTCATGTTTTGCACGGAAAAGAACGAGGCTTGCATCGGCTTATCAAATTCAAGTGAAAGGTATTCAATGCGGGTTTTCTGGTTCGGTTTATCGGCTGGAATCACTTCCATTACAGACGGTAATAATTTGCCACCGAGCGTCTTTATATTTTTACCGAGCATCGTATTTACTAAATAATTATCTTCGTCATAAAATTCCGTTTTTAACTGCATGAAGTCTTTTTTATCAATCCAGGTAATAATTTTGCCCCACACCACTGCCGCGTCTTCCTTGGGTGTTAGCTCGATTTTCCAGGTGTCGCGCCCTTCGATTTTTTCTGAACTTAACATTTTATGCGTGTAATCATTTACTGCTGAAGACTCGCGCACGAGGTCATCATTGGTAAAATCCGAGCCCATCCAGGATTGTGACATCATAGAAGGCGGCATTTTGATGGTGCGGTCAATCGTCGGCTGCCAGTTCCACATTTCCTCTTCGCGCTTGAGGAAGGCGGTGCCCTTGTCGCGCGCGGGTTCGGTGACCAAAATCAGGCTATAATCACTACCCAGACTCCAGGATTTGAGCGTCATTTCGCGCTGCCAGCTGGGGCGCACGATGGTCATTTTCAGTTCGGCAATGTTGGATTCGCCGCGCAATTTTTCGTCCGATTTTTTGACAATTTCCTTGGCGGTAAGGTTATTTTGGGCAATCATCGAGCTGATGCCCATTATAAAAAATAACAGCAGGGTGATGTGATTTTTCATTGTTATTACATTTTTATTTATTGGTCGGGATCAGAATTATTAAAGCTTTAAAATTTTCATGATTCTGACTCCGATTTCTGACCTCCGACTTCCGACTTCTTCCTATATCGTTCCAATATCATGTCTTTCATCATATCCAGCGGATAATCCTCGCCAACCTGCACGTATTGGATCACAATTCCATCCATGATCGCGCCGTAGAACATCGCTTCGGCTTCGGGACGATCCACGTTCAATTTTTGAAAAATTTCAACCGCTTTGCCCATAGTTTCTACTTCCTTTTCGCGCAGCGTCGGCGCTAATTTTTGCATCGCTTCCGGCTGGAACGCCAAGGAAATCAGCAACTTCCAATAACCCGTGTTCGCTTTGATCCAAATAATCGTCTGTTCCGTCAAGTATTTCAATTGCTCAAAAGCATCCTCGCTCGACGCCAGCGCATCGTGGAACAACTTTTCGCCCACTCCGATTGCATCGCCTAAAATGGAAAACAATAGAGCATCTTTGCTGTCGAAGTAATTGTACATCAATCCTTTAGATATACCTGCTTCTTTTGCTATGTCACTGATGGACGTGTTGTGATACCCCTTCTGGGCAAACAACTCCAGCGCTGTGTCTTTAATTGTGGCAATACTTCGCTGCCTTATTTCGGCAAATTTTTCTTTCGTTTTTGGCACGCGCGTCAATTAAAAGTTGAAAATTCAGATTTACATTTTTAATAACAATTTTTTGACTGAACGGTTGGTCAAAAATAGTTTTAATTTTTAGTTTTTCACAAAAATGGACGATTATCGGCTTTAATTTTTCGACGAATGCTCCAAATAAACAGGATGAACCGGTGAATGACATTTCCCTGACACGCTTTGATTTGTAATAAAGGCAGGGTTTTGTAGCTTTGCTGCTTTCAAGTAAGAAACTCGAAACTTTATAAATGAAAGTAACCGAATACTTCGAAAAAGCCAATGGGCAAACCCTGATTTCCTTTGAAGTGCTGCCCCCTTTGAAAGGCGGCGGCATGCAGGCGATTTTTGATACGCTGGACCCGCTGATGGAGTTCAAGCCTCCGTTTATTGATGTGACGTACCACCGCGAGGAATTTGAATACAAGCGCAAGGAGAGCGGTTATTATGAAAAAACGGCGATTCGCAAGCGTCCGGGTACGGTGGGGATTTGCGCGGCGATCATGCACCGCTATGGCGTGGATGCCGTGCCGCATTTGATTTGTGGCGGCTTCACTAAAGAAGATACGGAGAATGCTTTAATTGATTTAAATTTTTTGAATATAAAAAATGTACTGGCGTTACGTGGTGATGCTCAGAAATTTGAAGGAAAATTTATTCCTGAAGAAGGCGGGCACGCGTATGCGCTCGATCTGGTGAAGCAGATTGCCGACATGAATCAGGGCAAGTATTTGGATGATGATATTCAAAGTGGCGAGAAAACGGATTTTTGCATTGGCATTGCAGGTTACCCGGAGAAGCATTTTGAAGCGCCGAATATGGAAACCGATCTTTGTCAGACCAAAGCCAAGGTGGAAGCGGGTGCAAATTACATTGTCACACAAATGTTTTTCGACAATCAAAAATATTTTGAATATGTGGACGCTTGTCGCAATTTGGGTATCAACGTGCCGATTGTGCCAGGCTTAAAACCCATTACCAAACAATATCAACTAAACGCCCTGCCACGGCTGTTTTTTATCAACCTACCAGAGCCATTGGTGAAAGAATTAAATGCCGCAAAAGCGGCAGACGCGTATAAAGAAATCGGGATTGAGTGGGCAATTCAACAATCTAAAGAGCTGAAAGCCAAGGGCGTACCGTGTTTGCATTATTATACGATGGGCGATTCGAAGACGATCAGGAGGATTGTAGAGGCGGTGTATTGATAATGAAGGAATGAATAATTTATAATGAATGCCAGCGAAAGATATTATACATGATGCTGTAATTACAGCTTTACAAAAAGATGGTTGGATTATTACGGACGATCCTTTAATTTTGGTATTAAGAGAAGAAAACATTGCCATTGATTTGGGGGCAGAAAAGGTAATCACTGCAGAAAAAGGAAACGAGCAAATTGCAATTGAAATCAAAAGTTTTACTCGACCTTCGGTTCTTTATACCTTTCATGAAGCATTGGGGCAATATTTTAATTATGAGACAGCCTTGCTAGAATTACAAGAAAATCGTATCTTGTATCTGGCAGTATCAAAAGAAGTTTATCAAAATATGAGTGGAAATTTCTTGATACGAAAATCCATCGAACGCTCAGGAATGAAAATTCTAGTAGTCAACCTTCAACAACAAACTATTGTAGAATGGATAAAATAACCAAATACCAACAAGCCATTATTGAAGTTTTGCAAGAATACAAAAGCCAGTTTCGCCGCACCAGTAAAAATATACAGCATGAAACACTTATAGATAAAGAAAATAATCATTATCAATTTCTCTGGACAGGCTGGGATGGCGATCGTCATGTATTTAGTATTGCTTTTCATATTGATATAATTAGTAATAAAATATGGATTCAAGAGGATAATACAGAGATCGGAATCGCTAATTTGCTGGTGGAAAAAGGAATTGCAAAATCTGATATTGTGCTGGCTTATTTTGCACCTGCGCATCGGGAATTGACAGAATTTGCAGTGGGATAAGTAATTTTACTAAAAATCATTTCATTAATATTTGAAAATCATGACGGCAGATGTAATGGCATATGAAGAAGTAGCGGAATTTTTAGCAGCGATCAATCCGGAGAAGTTATTAGAATTGCGTCCCTCGCCATCTGTACAGGAGCGAGTAGAAGAATTGATTGATAAAAAGAAAGAAGGAGGGCTATCTGCTGAAGAACAGTACGAATTGGATCGTTACTTGGCACTTGAACATCTCATCGCACTCACCAAAGCCCGCGCCAGATAACATTTTCTTCTTGCTATATAAATGGAACGCTCTAATTTTGAAATCTCCTCCGAAACTGCTTACTTCGTACTTCAACTTTTAAACATCAAAACTCATACAATGCAGCGACTTTTATTAGCAATTGCTTTTCTCTCTCTAAATGTAATCGCATTCGCGCAATTGAAATCACCGGATGAATTTTTCCCGCACAAGCGTGGGGAGAATTTTACACCGCATTACATGCTGGTGGATTATTATGAACACGTGGCTGCGAATAGCCCGTATGTAAAATTGACACAATATGGCTTGACGAATGAAAAGCGCCCGCTCTTGCTGGCAGCAATCTCTACGCCGGAAAATCTGGCGCGCCTCGATGAAATTCGCCAGAATAATGTGCGTCGCACCGGCTTAGTCGATGGGCAAGCGACGAATGAAAACATTGCCATCGTGTGGCTGGGCTTCAGCATTCATGGGAATGAGGCAGCTGGCTCCGAAGCAGCACCGCAAGTGCTATACGAACTGGTGGATCCGAATAACGCTACGACGAAAGAATGGTTGAAAAATACGATTGTACTGATTGATCCTGCGGAGAATCCCGATGGTTATTCCCGTTATTCCGAGTGGTATCGCCGCTATGCAACGACTTTGATGGACCCATATCCGAATGGGTATGAACACCTGGAGCCTTGGCCCGGCGGGCGTGTGAATCATTATTTATTCGATTTGAATCGCGATTGGGCTTGGCAAACGCAGGTAGAATCGCAACAACGCATGAAGGAATATCATCAATGGATGCCGCATGTAGTGGCAGATATTCATGAGCAAGGCGCGAACGAACCGTACTATTTTGCACCTGCTGCACAGCCTTATCATGAGCTCATCACGCCGTTTCAGCGCGATTTTCAGGTTGAAATTGGCAAAAATCACGCAAAATATTTTGACCAAAATGATTGGCTCTATTTTACCAAAGAGCGCTTCGACTTGCTTTATCCAAGTTATGGCGACACTTACCCGACTTACAGCGGTGGCGTGGGCATGACCTACGAGCAGGGCGGTGGCGGACGCGGCGGACGCGGCATTATTATCGAAAATGGTGATACACTGACCTTGCTCGACCGACTGACACATCACAAAACTACGGCGCTTTCTACCATTGAAATTGCTTCTAAAAATGCGCAACGCCTCGTTCAAAATTTTACAGATTTTTATAATAAAACCCGTAACGGTCAATTTGGCGAGTATAAAACCTTCATTATCAAAGGCTCCAATCCACAGGGGAGATTAAAAGCGTTGACAAATTTATTGGATAAAAATTTAATTAAATACGGACGTGCCGGAAAATCTGCCGCGTTAAAAGCTTTTGATTATCAATCCGGTAAAGAAACAACAGTCAAAGTCGAAGAAAACGATTTGATTATCAATACGTTCCAACCAAAATCCATGTTGGCACATATTTTATTTGAACCGCAAACAAAGGTGGTAGATTCAGTAACGTATGACATTACCGCATGGTCATTGCCATACGCGTATGGTTTGGAGGCGTATGCGTCGCGCGAGCGCATGGATGGTCAGAATGGCTATAATTTCGGGAATTATACCAATAATCTATCAAGTGTTCAAAATGCTTATGCTTACATAGCTAACTGGAATTCATTTAGTAATGCTAAGTTTTTAGGCGCTTTATTACAAAAAGATGTAAAATTGCGTTGCGCTATTGAAGCATTTGAAGTAGAAGGACAAAAATACGCGCCTGGTACGCTGGTTATCACAGGTGCTGACAATCGGAAAATGCCCAATTTTGCACAAATTGTAACGGCAGCCGCCCAGCAGCATCAGCAGGAAATTCGAGCGGTACAAACTGGATTTGTGAGCAGTGGTAAAGATTTTGGTTCCGATGTTTACACCATTATTAAGAAACCCAAAGTAGCCATCCTCGGCGGCGAAGGCACTTATAATAATGCCTTTGGACAGTTGTGGTATTATTTTGAACAGGATTTGCAATATCCGGTCACGGTCATTCCGGCGCAAAATTTCGCGCGCATGAACTTAAATGATTTTAATTTGCTTATCATAACGGAAGGCAATTATAATATTAATGACGCGTTGGCAGACAAATTGAATACCTGGCTCAACGGCGGTGGTAGAATGATTGCCATCGGCGCGGCGTTGCAATCGCTTGAGGATAAACGCGGCTTCAACCTGACGAAATACACCGTAGGTGACGATAAAAGTGCTGCCGAAAAAGCGGAAAAGAAAGCCGAACTCGACCATCGCTTTGATCCTTTTGCAGGGCAGGAGCGTCGCTACATCATGGAAGACATTCCTGGCGCTATTTTCAAAGTAAAAATGGACAACACACATCCACTGGGTTTTGGTTTGCCAGATTATTATTTTAGCCTAAAAACAGGTATTATGAATTACCAACCCATGAAAAACACCTGGAATGTCGGCACTCTTGGCGAAAATCCTCAATACATAGGCTTCGTAGGGTCAAAGGCAAAAGACATGGTGAAAAATACCGTTGTGTTTGCCGTGCAAGATAAAGGGCAAGGCAGTGTGACTTACTTTGTGGACAATCCTTTGTTCCGTTCTTTTTGGGAAAATGGCAAGTTTTTATTGAGCAATGCCTTGTTTTTTGTAGGAAATTAAAGTGCTATTATGTAAAATATTTAAAACTGCTTGAAATCATTATTAAAAGTATAATTTTTTGAATAGTTCTTATAAAAGACGCTGCAATGTGACGGAACATTAATATTGCAGCGTCTTTTTATTATTGCCTATTTCATTTATAAAAACGCCGAAGTGCTTTATCAAAAGCACAAGTACCATATAGTAGAAAAGCGACTGAAAGAATAAAGAGAAGCGTTGGTTTTCCTGCGCCAATTCCCTATCTTCGCGAACGAACATTCGTTTTGTAACGGCGTGCTTGTGCCGCCACCATCCAAATAAAATCAAACCATGAAGTTAGATCACTATATCCTCGGCAAATGGACGCCATCAGAGGGCAAAGAATTATTACAATACAACGCCATTACAGGTGATGTCGTCGCCACTTGCAGCAGTGAAGGCATTGATTTTGAAAAAGTGATGACGTATGGGCGGCAAGTGGGCGGACCTGCGCTCCGTAAAATGACCTTTCCGGAACGTGGCAGAATGCTAAAAGCTTTGGCACTTTATCTCACCGATTTAAAACCAAAGTATTATCAACTCAGCTACTGGACTGGCGCTACCAAAGCCGATAGTTGGATTGATATTGACGGAGGAATCGGAACGCTCTTCGCGTATGCGAGTTTGCGGCGGAAGTTTCAGGATAGCCCTTTCTACGTGGACGGTGAAATGGCAAAGCTTTCCAAAGAAGGCAGCTTCATTGGGCAGCATATCATGGTGCCAAAGCAAGGCGTAGCCATTCATATCAATGCATTCAACTTCCCAATCTGGGGAATGCTCGAAAAGATTTCTGTCAACTTACTCGCAGGCGTACCGGCAGTCGTAAAACCCTCCGAACTCACGTCCTTTCTCACCGAAGCAATGGTGCGTGACATCGTTGCCTCCGGGATCTTGCCAGAAGGCGCGTTGCAATTGATTAACGGTAGGGGAGAGGGCATTTTAGAATTTGTAACACCCCAGGATGTCGTGACCTTTACGGGTTCTGCCGAGACGGGTCGGAAATTAAAAAGTTTGCCACAAATCATTGAAAATGCCGTTCCGTTCAACATGGAAGCAGATAGTCTCAATGCGGCGGTGTTGGGGGAAGATGTAACGCCAGACTCGCCGGAATTCGACTTGTTTATCAAAGAAATACGCCGGGAAATGACCGCTAAAACAGGTCAGAAATGTACTGCCATTCGCAGGGTGATTGTACCCGAAAACATTCTGGAAGACGTACAAATCGCTTTAGGCAAATCCTTGACGCAAACCACCATTGGCGACCCGCAGGCGGAAGGTGTACGCATGGGTGCGCTCGTGAGCAAACCGCAACAGCAAAAAGTGCAGCAGCAGATTGAAAAACTCTTGCAAAGTTCGCGGATAATTTATGGTGATCTCGAAAATTTCGAAATCATTGGCGCAGATAAGAACAAAGGCGCGTTTATGTATCCTGTGGTGTTGCTGAATGAAAAACCCTTTGAACGACATGGTTCGCACTTGATTGAAGCTTTTGGTCCGATCAGCACCATTATGCCTTACCGTTCGATGGAAGAAGCCATTCAATTAGCCAATATGGGCAAGGGTTCGCTCGTAAGTACCATCTGTACCTACGATCCTAAAGTCGCAACGGAATATGTGATGAACGCCGCCGCTTTTCACGGACGCATTCTCATTCTCAACCGCGAAAGTGCCAAAGAAAGCACCGGACATGGTTCGCCGATGCCCTTGCTGATGCACGGTGGACCCGGACGTGCGGGCGGAGGCGAGGAAATGGGCGGGATGCGCGGCGTGAAACACTATCTGCAAACCACGGCTTTGCAAGGACACCCCACCATGCTTACGGAAGTTACCAACATTTATCAATATGGCGGCAAGTATAAAGAAGACCCCGTCCATCCTTTCCGCAAATACTTTGAAGAACTCGCGATTGGCGAGACCTGGATCACCGCTAAACATACTGTAACCGAAGCAGACATCACCAATTTCGCCAATGTAAGCGGCGACAACTTTTATGCGCACATGGATGCGACTTCCCTCGAAGGTACACCCTTCACAGGACGCGTTGCACATGGCTATTTTGTGTTGTCAAAAGCGGCTGGCTTGTTCGTGGACGCAAAAAAAGGTCCCGTACTGCTGAATTATGGCTTGGAAGACTGCCGTTTTACCAAACCAGTGTATCCTGGCATGACCATCGGCGTGCGTTTCACCTGTAAAGAAAAGAGTGCCCAGGAAAAACGCGATGAAAACGACATCCGCAAAGGCATTGTCAAATGGCTGGTAGATGTGTATGACGAAACGGGCGAGACTGTCGCCATTGCAACGATCTTGACGATGGTAAAGATGTGGGCACAGGAGTAAAGCAAGTGATTCCTGGAAAGACTTCCGAGGCTTTTTGGAGGCTTCAGAGGTCTTTCTATAATAAATAGAATCCTTACAAAATTTTTTAAAACCCTCTTATAGCGTTGAAATACCTTGTGATAACGTTTAAGTACCCTTTTGTAAGACTGTATGCCCCAGTTCTAATATTAAAATATCCTCCTGTAACGCTGAATGACCCTATTCCAACAGCGGAATACCCTGTTCTAACATTAATATACCCTCTTAAAATATTTTAGAACCCTCCTGTAACAATAAATGACCCTATTCCAATAGTGAAATACCCTCTTAAAACGTTTTAGCACCCTCCTGTAACAATAAATGACTCTGTTCCAACAGTGAAAGACCCTATTGTAACGTTAAAATATCCTTTTAAAATGTTTTAGCACCCTCCTGTAACGCTGAATGCCCCTATTTCAACAGCAGAATACCCTGTTGTAACGTTAAAATACCTTCCTGAAAACAATTGAGCGTAAAAGCCTTGTATGGCATTGAATTTCCCTTGAACATTGCAGGAGCAATGCGCTGAAAGCTCAGTTGTTTGAAAAAAATTGATCCCGATAAATGTGCCACTCTAGCAGCAAAAAAATAATTTTCGTCGAAAAAAAGATGAAAAGCGTTGATTTAATGAACGGTGTTCAGTAATTTTGACCCGTTCATAAGACAGGATTAAAATACAACGATGGGAATTGCAGAAAGAAAAGAGCGGGAAAAACAGGAGTTGCGCGAGCGAATTCTCGAAGCGGCGGTACAGGTGTTTGCAGAAGAGGGTTTTGAAAATACTTCGATTCGCAGCATTGCCAAGCGCATTGAGTACAGCCCGGCAACGATTTACTTGTATTTTAAGGATAAAAACGAACTGTTATTTGCCATTCACGAAGTTGGTTTTGATTTATTGTTGCAGGAAATGCAAAAAGTAGCAACGATTGAAAATCCACTGGAACGCCTGCGCGAAATTGCTAAAACATACATTCAGTTTTCCATAGACCATCCGGAACATTACAACCTGATGTTCATCCTCATGGCGCCGATGGAAGTGATTGAAAAAAAAGAACCCTGGAACGAAGGGCAAAATGCTTTCGGTTTTTTGCAAACGGTCATTGAGGAAGGCATGGAAAAAGGCTTGATTAAAAAAGGGGACTCCAAAGAATGGGCATTTTTCAATTGGGCTTTCGTACATGGGCTGGCTTCTTTGCACCTGCGCTGCCGAATGATGGTGATGCAACAAACCGAAGAAGAAGATAGAGCGTTGATTTACAAAGCAATAGAGGAATGGATTGAATTGATAAAAGTATGAAATTGTTATTTGTTCATCGGAATTTATAAAATTTTTTGAACACTCAATAAACGATGTTCAATAATTGAACGATGGTAAATGTGAAATTATAAATATAAAATAAAAAATATATTAATGTTTTAAACCATGAGAACCATCTGCATTTTTATCACCCTGACATTGACGCTTGAGTTCAGCCCCTTCGGGGGCTTTGCTCAGACACCGTTGCTTGACGGCTACGTGCAGGAGGGCATCACCAACAGCGATGCGCTCAAGCAGCATCAATTTTTGTTGCAACGCAACCTTTATGCGCTGGAAGAAGCCAAAGGATTGTTCAAACCCTCGGTCAGTCTCAATGGGCAATATACGCTGGCGGCGGGCGGTCGCTCCATCAGCATTCCGGTGGGCGATCTGATGAATCCGGTGTACGCAACTTTGAATGAACTGACCGGCACCAATCAATTTCCGCAAATTGAAAATGTAAATGAAAATTTCAACCCGAACAATTTTTACGATCTTAAACTCCGCACGACTTACCCCGTGGTTAATCCCGACATTCGTTTCAACAAGCAAATCAAGGAGCAGGAAATTGACCTACAACAAACCGACATTGACATTTACAAAAAGGAACTGGCGCGCAACATTCGCGTCGCGTATTTCCAGTACAATCAGGCGCAGCAGGCGGTGCGCATTTATCAGAATGCCCTGACACTCCTGCGCGAGAGCTTGCGCGTGAACCAGAAATTGTACGAAAATGGCATGGCGAATCCGACCGTAGTTACCCGCGCCAAAAACGAAATTACCAAAGTGGAAGCGCAACTCGTTGAAGCACAAAACAATGCCAAAAACGCCGCCGCTTATTTCAATTTCCTGCTGAACAAGCCATTCGATACGCCGATTGCTGAAGACTCCGCTATTTCGGATGTGAATTATTCCTTTCCGGCAATGTTCGACGGCACGACCGAAAATCGTGACGAACTGCGCAAACTGCTTGTAGCTCAAGGCATCAATCAAACCGTGCTGAAAATGAATGAGTCCTACAAAATTCCAAAAGTGAATGCGTTTGTGGATGCCGGTTCGCAAGGTTTTGATTTTGAGGTCGGGAATGGCTCGCTGTACCTGCTGGGCGGGGTTTCGATTGACCTGCCGATTTACCAGGGCAACCGCAACAAACAAAAAATAAAAATGGCGGAAATGGATGTGGCTGCCATCAGCGCTCAACGCGACCAAGTGGCGGATCAATTGGCATTGCAATTGACGACGAGTCTCGCCGATTACCAATCGGCACTACAGCTTTTCCAAAGCAGTCGCTCGCAGGTCGAATCTTCACAACGCTACCTCGACGACATGAGTAAGCGCTACCGCGAAGGGCAAGCCCTTTACATCGAATACCTCGACGCTCGTAATGAATTGACCAACAGTGAATTGCAGCAATCTATTAACCTTGCCAATGTGTGGGTGAAATGGGCGGACGTGCAATTTGCCGGAGGCAAGTAATTTATTATCTGAGCATTTTTTATTTGACGTTCGCTCGTTACAACGTCAAATTATCAAATATAAAATAAATAATATCTAATAAAATGAAACAATCTACCTTTAAAATCATCGTGCCGTTGCTGCTGTTGGTGGTGGCTTGTGGCAAAAAAGAAGCACCCGAAGAGAAATTACCACCGAGCAAATTGGAAGAAATTCCCGTCAAAGTCATTACCGTTGGCAAAGAAAATGCTTCGGAAGAAGTGACCGCGTCCGGTTTAGTGGCGTCCGATTCCGAAGCGCGTTTGTCTTTCAAAACCGGCGGCGTGATTGACCAAATCCTCGTGGACGAAGGCTCCTCCGTGCGCAAAGGACAACTGCTGGCGAAGTTAAATCTGACCGAAATCTCCGCGCAAGTGCGCCAGGCACAGGAAGGTGTGGCAAAGGCAGAACGCGATTTGCAACGCGCCCAGAATTTGTACCGCGATTCGGTCGCTACACTGGAACAGGTGCAAAACGCCACCACCGCACTGCAAGTCGCCAAAGAAAACGTAAAAATTGCGCAGTTCAACCAAAGCTACTCCGAAATACGGGCACCGATGAATGGTAAAATTCTCAAAAAACTGATGAATGAAGGCGAATTGGCAGGTCCGGGCATTCCGGTGTTTATGATGCACGCGGCAAGTGCGGGCGATTGGATGGTGAATGCGGGTATTACGGATAAAGATTTTGTAAAATTAAAAGTTGGCGACAAAGCACAAATTACTTTTGATGCTTATCCTAACCAGGTGTTTACGGGTATCGTGAGCGAATTACCTGAAAGCGCTGACCCGATGAGTGGTTTATATCCAGTTGAATTTAAATTCAATACGCAAGGTAAAAAATTCACCTATGGCATGTTTGCAACGGTGAAATTAGGCAAAACCGTGAACGGCATCAGCTCTTACATCGCCGTCCCGATTGACGCGATCATCGAAGGAAACGGTTCTAATGCGTATGTCTTTGTCCCTGAGGGCAATAAAGTGAAGAAAACGCCTGTCCGCATTGCATTTCTGCGCGATTCTCAAGCGCTGATTGAGGAAGGCATTACCGAAGGAACGCAAGTGATTACCGACGGCTCGGCGTATTTGACGGAGAAATCAATTATTAAAATTGTGCAGTAAGTAAGATGCCAGATTAAAAGATACCAGATGCCAGACGCTACACATTGCGTCTTTGCGTGAAAAATCTGCGTCATCTGTGAAATCTGCGGTCGAAAGATGTGGTACGGGAAAGTCTGGCATCTCCCAATCTGGCATCTAAAAATCTAAATAAAATGAAAATCACAGAATTTTCGGTTAAAAATTATCAGTTCACGCTGGTGGTGTTCATCGCCGTGCTGGCGCTGGGGGTGTTTTCGCTGCTGAATATGCCGAAAGGGGAGGACCCAGAGCCTGTGTTTCCGGGCTTTACGGTGGTGGTGGTCTATCCGGGCGCGACGCCGACCGACATGGAGGAGCAGGTGGTGGACCCGATGGAAAAGCGCTTCAATGAATTTGAAGATATTGACCAGATTATTTCCGAAATCTCAGACGGTATCGCCATTATCCGCGTGGAATATGAGTGGGGCGTGGATGTGGATGAGAAATACCAGGAGGTGATTCGCGAGGTGGGCTCGCTGCAACGCGATTTGCCGCAGGACATTTACCGGATTGATGTCAATAAAATTTCCCCGACGGACGTCAATATTTTTCAACTCGCCATTATCAGTGAAACAGCTAGTTATAGCCAATTAGAAGCGGAAGCGGATGAGCTAAAAACTGAACTAGAAAAGATCCGCTCGCTTAAAAATGTGGATAGCTGGGGCTTCCCCGAGCAGCAGGTGCAGGTAGAATTGAATCTGGAGAAAATGGCGCAACTGCGCATTCCTACGAATGCTGTGTTGAATGTATTGCAAACGGAAAACCTGAATATTCCCGGTGGAAATGTGAATGTAAATACCAAAAAATTTAATGTAAAAACGAGCGGCAATTATAAAACCTTAGACGAGATTAATAATACGGTGGTGTATTCCGGCAATGGTCAGGTCATTTATTTAAAAGACATCGGCACGGTGCGCATGGATTATCAAAATGAAAGTCACCTGACCCGCCTGAACGGTCATCGCGCGATCTTTATCACTGCTTCGCAGAAGGCGCGTCAGAACATCTTCGCCGTGCGGGATGAAGTGCTGCCGGTGCTGGAAAAATTTGAAAAGCAGCTGCCTAAAAATATGGATTATTACAAAGTGTTTGACCAGAGCGCGAGTGTGGGCAACCGCATGGGGCGCTTTGCGAAAGACTTTGCCATTGCTATTTGTCTGGTTTTGATTACTTTATTGCCGCTGGGAACCCGTGCATCTTTGGTCGTAATGATTTCAATTCCGCTCTCCATTGCGATTGGTTTGACACTGTTGAATTTATTTGGTTACACGTTGAATCAGCTGAGTATCGTCGGTTTGATTGTGGCGCTGGGCATCCTTGTGGATGACTCGATTGTGGTGGTGGAAAACATTGAACGCTACCTGCGCATGGGCTTCTCGCGCAAGAAGGCGGCGGTCGAAGCGACCAAGCAGATTGGCGTGGCGGTGCTGGGTTGTACGGCGACCTTGGTTCTGGCATTCCTGCCTTTGCTGTACCTGCCGGGCAATGCGGGCGATTTCATTCGCAGCTTACCGATGGCAGTGACGACGACGGTGATAGCCTCGCTGTTTGTGTCGCTTACCGTAGTGCCGTTTTTATCCAGTCGTTTGCTGAAAGAGCACGAAAGTGAGGAAGGAAGCCTGATTTTCCGCTTGTTCAAAAGAGGGATCAACAATAGTTACGCACCGGTGTTGAAGCAAGCACTACGCTTTCCCTGGATAACGCTGATCGTGGCGGTGTTGATTTTTGCGGGTTCGCTGGCGCTGATTCCTGCGGTTGGGTTTAGTTTATTTCCGGCTTCCGACCGGCCGATGTTTTTGATCAATGTGGAAACACCGCAGGGTACCAATTTGTACGAAACAGATCGCGTACTGCGCCAGGTAGAAGCAAAACTGGCAGACGAAAAGCTCATAAAATACTATGCTTCTAATGTGGGTCGCGGCAATCCTCGCGTGTATTACAACGTCATTTCATTCGATCAGTCGGAAAATATCGGGCAGATTTTTATCCAATTGCACGAGGTAGAATTAGAAGAAAAAGAAGTATTTATTGATAAACTGCGCGAGGAATTTAAAGATTTTCCCGGTGCAAAAATTCGGGTCGAAAACTTCGAGCAAGGTCCGCCGATTGAAGCGCCGATTGCCATTCGCGTGTTGGGTGAAAATCTGGACACCTTACAAACCGTGGCGGCAGAAATTGAAGAATTGATTCGCAATACGCCGGGTACGATTTATGTGACCAATCCATTGAAAACGCAGAAGACCGATTTAGCGATTAACATCAACAAAGAAAAGGCTTCGGCGCTGGGTGTGCCGGTGGCAGAGATTGACCGCACCGTGCGCATGGGCGTAGCGGGTTTGGGCATCGGCAACTTCCGTGATGAAGACGGGGATGAGTACGAGATTGTGGTGACCATTCCCAAGCAAACCAAAGTACCGAATCTCGCCGTATTTGATAAAATGTACGTCAATAGCTTATCGGGTGCGGCGGTGCCCCTGCGGCAGGTAGCAGATGTGGCGTTTAAAACCTCGACCAATACCATTCGCCATTTTGATAAGGAACGCTACGTGACGGTGACGGCGCTGGTGCAAACGGGTTTTTTGACAAGCGAAATCAATACAGCGTTGACGGAAAAACTGGCGAATTTCAACTTTCCCGAAGGCTTCAGCTACAAAGTAGCAGGCGAAGTAGAAAGTCAGGAAGAGAGCTTCGCTGGTATTGGCTTGATTATTCTGGTGACGGTGTTTGGCTTGCTGGCGGTGCTGATTTTAGAATTTAAAACCTTCAAAAGCACCTTGATCGTGTTATCGGTGATTCCCCTGGGCATTATTGGCGCGATTTTAATTCTCTTGTTCACTGGGAATACCCTGTCGTTCACCGCAACCATCGGTTTGATTGCTTTGGCGGGCATTGAAGTGAAAAACTCGATTTTGCTGGTGGATTTCACCAACCAACTCCGCGAAGACGGCGCTTCTCTGGAAGAAGCCATTCAAAAAGCGGGGGAGATTCGTTTTGTACCAATTTTGTTGACTTCCATGACGGCAATTGGTGGTTTAATTCCGCTGGTATTAGAATACAGTCCGCTGTACTCGCCGCTGGCGCTGGTGTTGATTGGAGGATTAATTAGTTCGACTTTATTATCAAGATTGGTGACGCCGGTGATGTACAAGCTGCTGCCGCCGAAAATCGAAAAAGATACCGATTTGATTTAAACAAATAAAATACTGGAGTAATGGAGTGTTGGAGTAATATTATCAACATACAACATTCCATTACACCAATATTTCAACAAAAAATACTATCCGCATTTTCTCGTGCCGGAGGTCGCTGAGGCTTTCGGCTTTTTTGTTTTGGGAATTTGCCGTAGCAGCTTCTCATTGAAGCTTCAATGGTTCTGCGTTCATCCCGAAACCTTTATTCACGTGCCGTCGTTCGCTACGCTGTGCAAGGTATGACTATTAAGTTTTCCAATTATGGATTATCTTTATTGCAAAAACATAATCATGTCCGCAAAAGAAACTCTGCGCCAGTGGCTCGCCGCCGGTGAAAACGACCGCGTGGTCGAAGCCTTACAAACCATTGCCGAGTGCTACGGCGATAAATATTTCCAAAATGATGTCACGCACCAGGCAGGGCGCTATTTCAGAAGGAAGAAAGACTTTGAGCGGGGTTTAATCGCTGCAGATCAATACCATTTGGAGTTAAATCAAATTTTTTCGGCGCTCATCAGTTTAATTGACAACGTACCGTCAAATGCTACGCTGGAAAATCAGTCTGCCCAGCCGGATTCCCCTGCAAAAACGGATGCGATACCCCCTGCCACCTCGCTGCACCTTCCCTGGATCACCGGTTTGGCGTTGCTACTCGGCGCTGCTATTCTGCTGATTGGCTTTGTCCCTTGCCCCACAGCCGCTCAGGAGACCATCTTCCGCCTGCTCATGGCGATTGGCGCGGGCGGCGTAGCTACCCTGCTGCCGGGCTTGTTCAGCATCGAGTTGCAAGGCGTGAAAGCCGGTAGCAGTGGATACGTTTGAGGATATTGTGTTTTGAGTGAAGAAACTGAGCCGTAAAGCCTTCCGAAGTTTTAAAAACATCGGAAGGCTTTACAATTCGGATTAGATGCGCAGCCCTTTAATCAGCGAATATTCCGATGATTTGGTGCCATAATTTGCTTTTACGTAGGCTTTGATGCGTAAAGCTCGTTCATGCAGTTCTTCATAAATAGCGCGGCGGCGATTGCGCACCTCATACAGTATTTGCAAACGCGCTGCCACCTCTGTATTCATCTGCATAATCTGTACAACAAAGTTTTGTAGCGTTCCAATTTGCAGCATCGGATTACTCGGGTTGTAACCGGGCGATTGTGCCAGATTACTCACCAGATTAGAAAAATATTGCGTCATGGAGCCGTACGATTGCTCCGATTGCGACATGGTTTGTTCCGGGGTCGTCTCGGTAGCTTCTTTTACAATAATCCTGGTATCCCGAATGTTGGCAATAACGCCGTCAATTTGATTAAACTCAATACTGTTCTTCCCATACTGCGCCATTACCTGCCCGCGGATCAACGGTAACAACTTGGTAACACTGCCTTCCTGCTTTCTGAATGCGTTTCCCCGAGTGACGACCACCGTGTTGTACGCTTGTCGGCTCTGAGTTTCCTCGGTATTAACCATACTAGTCTGATTAACCCATTCTGTAAAGCCCCCAACACTTTCTTCCATCCTCGGTGGGGCATAATTCTGAAATTGGCTGACGTAAGTAGATAATTCCTGGGCGCGTAACAGCCTTGCACCAAAAGAGCTTTCTCGACTACGAGTCATGGTCATTATATATTTAAACAGTTAATAAAAGCAACAGCGTGATTGCCTTCGTAGTACCAGATGTGCTTATATGTGTTGGGTAAGAATGTTACAAATGTAATACCACTTATAAAAAAAGTCAATAAGTATGGTAAAAAATAAATGCTTTTTTTTGAAAATATATTACCCGCTGATAAAGCAAAGTGTCAATTGTAATAAATCGGCTCAAATTTAGGTCAGGCAAAGTGTGTATCTCAATAGATCGGTACAAGTTTGGGTCGAGCAAAGTGCCAATCTTGATGAGTCGGAACAAGTTTGTGTTGTGCAAAATGCCAGTTAGGTCAGGCAGAGTGTCAATTCAGTCAGGCAAAATGCCTATTGTAATAAATCAAATCAAATTTAAGTCAGGCAAAGTGTCAATCCGGTCAGGCAAAATACCTTTTGTAATACATCAGGGCAAGCTTGGGTCGGGCAACGGGCTTATCTGCTCTTACGGGCTGGCAATCGGCGCATGTACCGGCGGGCTTTAGCCACCGCGCCACCCGCTTTGTACCCTCATCGCCGGATTTTGGAAAAAGGAACTGGTCGGTTGGATTGTTATTCCGGTTCTTCTTTGCTGCCACGCTTGGTTTGGTGGCGGCGACAAAGCGGTAGTAGAAAGGGATAGCCCCTACGGGGCAGGAGGCGGGGGTGTATGCCCGTGGCTACCAATGTATAACGCCGCTGGCGTAGGGGTTGCGGCGGGCAAGATAGTCCGTAGGACATTAATATCAGTCGTTCAATAGAACGTTCCCGTTTTTGGCTGCTCTAGCGGAGCTACTTATGAAAAAGCCCTGGAAAGTGGTGGAGATTTTCCAAGGCTTTTAAATTATTTTCTAAACAAGTTTTTTCTATTTGATAAACATAAAGTAAAATGATACCAGTAAAGCTAATACTAGAAGAATAATTGTCCCACGATAGCGCAATTTTTTATTTTTTTCAACTCTTTCTTTTTCTTCTTGTGTTTTAATTTCCTTTATTTTCTTTAGAATTTGATCTTTGTATCTGCTTTCAGGATAATTATCAAGGTATTTCTGTAGAGATACAATACTACTTGATGTAATTACTTCCACAAAAGAGACTTCATCATCTAGTTTTGGTAATCCTGTGGAAGGATATCCCAATTGCAGATTTCTTAGTCTTTCCGTTACTTGTGGTGTTTTAGACCTTTTGCGCTGATATTTCCGTATGTAAGCAAGATACTCCTCCTCAGTATCAATCTCAATAGCTCTTACAAAGTCTTCTTCGTCTTCCTGAATATCTTTTAATTCTTTGACACGAATATTAGCAAATTTCTTATACTCTTCGTTTATGGCATCAACAAGATATTTAATGTACCCCTGAATAGTATCTTCCTTTTTGGCAAGTTGAAAGTTTTTTTCATCTTCTTCAATTTTAAAAATAACTTCAATTGATTGTTGGGCTTCTTCTCTATGCAACGGATTATTGCCTTTCAAATAAGTTTCGTAAGCTTCAACAGTATTGATTTCTTTTGCTTTTTCAAAAGCTGTATTGTCTTCCTTTTTATGTTTCAGTTCTTCAATATTTTTATGCGCTTCCTCTGAATGTAATGGATTCTTCAACCTTAAATACTCCTCAAATTCTTCAATAGTATTTATCTTTTTTGCCTCTTCAAATGCTTTATCATCTTCTTGTATATGTTTTAATTCACCAATACGCTGTCTTGCTTCTAGCTCATGTTGACAATTTTCAAGTGTTAAGTAATGTTCATAACCTTCAATTGTATCTATTTCTTTTGCCTCTAGAAAGGCAGCTTTATTTGCCTTAATTTGAGTGTACTTTTCTTTTATTTCATTAACTTCTTTTAAAAAAGATCCGTTATTTGAAAATTGAGATAAGTACCGATTACAATATTTCAATTTTTCATCTTCACTCGCATTTTCAATATCTTGATATGCTTGTTTATCACTTTCTTCATGTTTCAATTGAGATAATAATTCTTTTATCTTAATAACTTCTTCATCATTGTCATCCTCAAACTTTTCAATAAATTCTGCACATAAATTTATTTTATCTTGAGGTGACAATTCTT